>JBMOFW010000236.1:0-3870 GCA_049318685.1 Flavobacteriales bacterium | reverse complement strand
GCAACTACTTCGGTTTCCAATTGGGTGATGGTGCAAACAACTACAACGGTGCTGACAATGGCTTCGGTGGTTGGTTCACATACAACGGAACATTCGTAAACGGAACAAGCAATGCAATTGCTCCAACGGTAACGAATATCAACGGTGGTGGTGACTTTGCCTTTGAATTGGATTGCTGCCCAGACTACAGTGTAGTTCGCTGCTGGACTTCTATGGATTGCTCAGGCAACGTAGTAGAACACTGCCAAACTATTTCTTGGGAAGGTTCTTCAAACAACGGTGGATCTATCCAACCAGTTGAGCCGATTTCAAGTGTAGAAGCTGCGAAAGAAGCGATGTTGACTGTATATCCAAACCCAGCAGTAGATCAAGCAACGTTTGTATTCAAGGCGGCTGAGACCGGTAAGAGCACAATCGAGATCTATGATTTGGCTGGATCACGCGTAGCGATGATTTACCAAAATGTAGTAGAAGCAGGTAATGAGTACAAGACGACTTACGATGCAAGCAACCTTGCAACCGGAGTATACATGTACCGCATGACCAACGGCAACACTACAGAAATGGGTCGTTTGATCATCAACAAATAATAGCCTTCCTCTCACGAGGAACGACATAGAAACTAAAAAGAGGCTGTCCTGATGGACAGCCTCTTTTAGTTTGCTAGAATGCTAGTGTGCTAGAGAACTCCTCATTGCTTACTCCTCACTCTCGGGCCGAGTTCGATGAGATCCAAGTTTTGAATTTTTGCACCGTCGATTTCAAATCGTAGCAGTGTTCTCATTTTGTGAAAACCATGTATACCGGCCGCACCGGGATTCATATAAAGCGTATTGATCGATGTGTCCAACTTCACCATACAAATATGCGAGTGCCCACAAATGAATAGTTTCGGAGGATGAAGCTTGATAAATTTTTTAATCGGTAGTGCATAATTGCCGGGTCGACCACCAATATGTGTGATCCAAACATCGACCTCTTCACAATTCCAACGCAAATGCTCCGGACAATCCACGCGTAGTTCATGCCCATCGATGTTGCCATACACGGCCTTGGTGGGCTTAAAACTGCGCAATCGCTCCAACACCTCACGCGTACCAATATCGCCTGCATGCCAGATTTCATCACATTGATCGAAATGCTTAAATACGGCTTCATCCAAGTGACCATGCGTATCACTAATCAATCCAATACGCTTCATTAGTTAGGAATTACTTTGCGAAAAACAAGATAATGTTCACTTGTGGTCGGATCTATTTTCATCCGTTGAATTCGGAACTCCTTGGCGCAATAGCGATCATATTGGTCATTGTAGTATTTGCTAAACAAATGACCACTGTTGCCACACGGAGTAATATTCAGGGCGCTATCACAATGCGCAAAATCGACCATGATGCGCATCTGAGAGCCAAAGAAAACCTTGTACTCTCCTTCGCCATTCAAATAAAATCCACTTTGCATAATCGTCTCATTGCTGCCATCGACAGGCTCCGGACCCAAGTTGAAAATGGGTCGAAAAATTGCTACTTCACCAAGCGGATGCTTTACTTCCAAACGACATGCTTTTTTCCATTGCCAAATTTTAGGATTGTCGCCAAACTGTTCGCGCAATTCTTCAATGGTCTGCTTATAGGCGGCAACGATGATATCCTGCCGACTTTCCTTTACATCCGGTGTATTCACATCGTCCCACCACGGCGATTTCTTTTTACGGATCAAAACATCCATCGCACGCTGCACCTGATGTGTAGTTAAGAACAATTTAAATCGCTCTTCTCCAAGCTCATCACCACAAGCTTTATGCAAGTAGTGATATAAAAATTTTGTATAAAAAGTAGGCGACTGCATTTCCCGATCATATTCTCCTGTCCATTGAAAAAGTTGATCGTATTGACTGTAGAGATCATCTTCACGTAAGTTTATACTATCGCGAACAATATGATAAAACAACTCCATGATATCGCGATCGGTTGGATTTGTTATATCGGTCATCACCGATTTCATACTTTCCAAATCCCAGTTGTTAGATGCTGAAAGCAGTAAATTGATGCGATCTGCGCGGTATTGCGGTTTGTAGTAGCCAGGATACCAATGATTCTTGTAACTCGAATCACGCGACGATTCATTTGCCGTGTTGAATTGAGGCCAGTCATTGGCGCTATAGATATACCCACTTACCGGATTGATATTCCTTGGATTTTCTGAAAAATCATAATAGCCCTGCCAATCATCTGCGCCACTTGCCCCGTCGAGCATAGTCCATGAGTTGACATGTTCCGGACGCTTGACCAGTTTGGCGCAAGCCCACCACGCAATATTTCCAACACTATCTCCGTAATTGATACTCAACCCAGGGGCGTGGATTTTCGATAATTGCTTTTCAAAATCGGTCATCGTATGTGCATTGTTCATTGCCCGAAAGGCCTCCACGGTTTGATTTTCTACTTGTGTATAGGTCCAACAAATCGAAACGGGGGGCATGTCTGCATCTATTTGTTCGAATGCACCATTCACCACCGGACCGTGCGGCGTCACCGGAATGTGCAACTGTACCGATGAACTGTCCTTCACCTGAATGGTCACATCGCGATAGGTAAGAGGCACCATTTCTCCTTTGTACATCACTTGATCGCCAACGATTTTTTCTTGGTAAAAATCCATATCATCGTTGAGCAACATCGTGAGCCCCCATGATAAATCGCTATTTCGACCTACCAAAGCGAAAGGAACGGCTGCCATAAAGTGGCCATACAATTCGAAATCTGGACAGCTCAAATACGCTTCATACCACGTCTGCGGCGCGAGATAACCTATATGGGTGTCGTTGCAAAAAAGTACTTTACCACTTTTTGTCTTTTCAGGACCAACAACCCATGCATTAGAACCCTCAAGCGGAGAATAGGGGAGAAGCGCTTCGATATCACGCAATGATTGTCCGATTAATCCCATCACATCCGAAGTGTCTTTGGGCATACGTTGATCATAGTTGGGAATGAACGTTTCATCTTCATCATGCCAAAGCGCGATATCTCGAAGATAGACGTCGCCATATTTCTTTGAAATGAAATCAACAATGGGTTCTGTCTTTTGAGCTTGGGAGAAGCTAAATGACATAGCACCGGTGATGCAATACATGTCTTCGATGGTGAAGTGCGTCATCGGTATGCCTATTACACTGTATTCCGGTGGCGTTTTTTTACCATAGTCAATAAAAAAATTAATCCCGCGCAAATAGGCATCCACTTCTTTATAGGTGTCTGATTCGGGTTGGGCGTTGAGTCGCGCAGCACTTGCTTTGGCATAATCAGGAATACCAAGGGTATGGAAAATACGATCTACTTTTACCATCGGCGCTCCAATGACTTCTGCTAAGCGACCACTTCCTGCGCGGCGCAGCAATTCCATTTGAAACAAGCGATCTTGTGCATGCAAATAGCCAAAGGCAAAATACAGATCTTCTTTATTGGTCGCTTGAATGTGTGGTACTCCCGTCGAATCAAAATACACTTGCACATTTTCATGAACCGGCGTGTTCTCGATGAGCCCTTCATATTGAGGAGCAGTGCTTTTCCCTTGGAAATATAGAAAGGCAACACCCGCTAACAACAAGGCGAACAGCCCAATGATAATTCTTAAAATCCATTTCATGGCGGCAAAGTATAAAAAACCGCTGAGATTGGTATCTTTGAACTGTTAAACACCCAAAACACCTATGGCACGATTAAATGATGATCTTTTTACGGAAAGAAATGAGTACAGAAGGCATATTCTACTAGAATCTGAAGCGGCATCCAATCCTTGGGAGCAATTCGAATTTTGGTTGGAGGATGCGCGAAGAGATAATATAAAAGATTACAATGCTTTTTCGTT
>JBMOFW010000235.1:0-3905 GCA_049318685.1 Flavobacteriales bacterium | reverse complement strand
TGGAGGCGAGGAGTGATTGCGTGTACGCTGATTGTGGTTGATGAAAGACTTGAAATGCATCGCCCATTTCTTCGATGCGACCTTTATTCATCACCATGATACGATCGGCCATTTGATACACCACACTGAGATCGTGTGAAATGAAGAGATAGGTCAGATTGAAATCACGTTTCAATTCATTGAGCAAATTCAATACTTGTGCTTGCACACTTACATCAAGCGCAGCAACACTTTCATCACAGATAATAAATTTGGGTTCGACGGCCAATGCGCGAGCGATCACAATACGCTGACGTTGGCCACCGCTAAATTCATGCGGATACCGATCGAATGCTGTTGCCGGCATACCAACACGATCGAGCAATTGCAGCACGCGTTTTTTTCTTGATGCGTGATCACCGTGAAGATGATACACAATTAATGGTTCCATCAGTGAATCACCGATGGTATGTTTTGGATTGAGCGCAGAATACGGATCTTGAAAAATGATTTGGAGTTCTTTGCGGAACGGGCGCCACGCAGAAGCATTCAGCGTAGCCAAATTTTGTCCGGCATAATTGATCTCGCCAGATGTCGCGGGAATCAAACCCAGCAGCATGCGCGATAATGTGGTTTTTCCACAACCGCTTTCACCTACCAAGCCAATCGTTTCGCCTTGAAAGATAGAAAAAGAAACATCGTGTACTGCGTGCACAGTAGACAGTGTTTTTCCTAGAATATTTTTTTTCTCGTAAGTTTTATTGAGTTTGACCACATCGATCAACAACGGTCGTGTGCGATCTACCGAAGGCGTGATTTCATGCACATCCAATGTGCCGCGTTCCACATCCTCAAGCGTCAGCAAGCGATTCATTTTTTTACCCGGCACTACGCGGCATGCCAGAAGTCCTTTTGTATAGGGATGTTGTGGGTGCTCGAAAATGGATGTTGCATCACCCGATTCTACGACTTCCCCTTTGCGCATTACGACGATATCATCAGCCATTTCTTTCACCACACCGAGATCGTGTGTAATAAAAATCATGGCCATATTGTATTTCGCTTGAAGTTCACGGAGCAATTGCAAGATGGTATGCTGCACGGTGACATCCAACGCTGTTGTGGGTTCGTCGGCGATGAGCAATTGCGGTTGACACGAGATCGCCATCGCGATCATCACACGTTGGCGTTGCCCACCCGAGAGTTGGTGTGGGAACTGATCGAGCATTTCTTCGGCGCGGGGTAGTTGCACTTCGCGGAATAGCTCAAGGGTGCGGACGCGGGCTTCTTTTTTATTTAATCCCAGATGCAATTGAAGTCCTTCTATCAATTGATCCCCGCACGTCATCACCGGATTGAGCGACGTCATTGGTTCTTGAAAGACCATGGATATGCCTTTGCCTCGCAATCGGCTTAGTATTTTGTGATCAGGTTTGATCACCAATTCGGAAGGATTCAGTTCAGGAAAGAGCGTGATTTCACCTTGATCAAAAACCACCACATTTTTTTTGTGCAATTGCATGAGCACGAGCGACGACACCGACTTGCCGCTTCCCGATTCGCCGACCACTGCGGTGGTCTTTCCCTTCTTCACCGAAAAAGAGACATCGCGCACAGCCTGCACGACGTTGTCTTCTGTCTTAAACGAGACCGCGAGATGAGAAATTCGAATCAATTCCATTAGGCCAAATGTAAAGGCAAAGAGGGGAAGCTACAAGCCGCCTGTTGCCTGCAGCCTGCAGCTTGCCGCCTGAAGCCTGCCGCCGGCATGCAATATTCCTCAGACGTTTCTGTTCTTCCCAATGAAACCACTTACAAACTTTAATCTTCTGCAAGGATGAAAACCAAAATCATTATGGCCGGATCGGCTGTGGGGCTCGGGCTGACACTGTACTTCATGGAAATGAGAAAAGGAGAACGAGTACAAGAACAGGAACAAGTAGGAGAGTTGGTGCGAGAAAGAGAAGTGATTGCCACGGCATTTACAGAAGTGGTGGCGGAGTATCCAACCACCGATGAATTGCTCACTGCAACGCGCAAGCCCGATCAGCTTTTTACCATCGATCCTACGCAAGATCAAACCATCACGGGTAAAGAAGGCACTATCATTCGTATTCCCGCAAATAGTCTTGTCAATGCCTCGGGAAAATCCATTTCCGCGCCGGTCACTATTCGCCTTACGGAATGCTATGACCTCACCGATATGATCATGAATAAATTGAGCACCACAAGCAACGGGAAACTACTTGAAACCGCGGGCATGATAAACGTTACGGCTTCTAGCGGCGGTGAAGAATTGACAATGAGAAAAGACGCCAACTATCAGGTGGATTTTCCGCGGAAATCAACCAAAGAGGATTTTAAGCTTTTCTACGGCACACGCGCAGCGGATGGAGTGATCAATTGGGAACTCGCGGATAGTGAACAGGAACGAGAACGAGTACAAGAACGAGAACTGGAACGAGAACAAGAGGAGGATGGAGAGGTAGTGAGTACCGAGGCAATGCGTGCGCCGGTGACGGAGAATTGTTTTGTGCAGATCAGTGATTCGTATTTCAGGAGAAATTTGAAAATATCAAAAATGGATTATTACAGTTGGAAGTTGGCGGATGGTCAATCGCTCAACAATTGGTTTGTCGCCAATTTTAATCCAACCGCGCAACTCATCGACGACTATTGTGTGTTCAATTATCAAACAGAAGTGACCATCAAGCTTGAGCCCAACGGCACCATTCGCGAGCGCCACATTACCAAAAGTGCCACACCGGAATACGATAAAGCCATACTCAATGCCGTAGATCAATTTCCTCCATTCGACATGAGCACCTTTATGCCGGAGTATGATGAAGACCATGCGGTGGCGCTGCGTTTCGGAAAGAAAATCGGTCGCTCGCAAGATGAGTTTGCTTTGGCATTCGAGAAAAAATTCAAGGGGAAAGAAGATCAAATTTTAACTGACATCAAAAAAGACGAACTCGATTATTTCGTTTTTTCATCCAATAAACTCGGTTGGCTCAATGTGGATCGCTTTTACGACGAACCCGGCGAAAAATGTGATTTTTATGTCTCTTGTCCATCGCCCGAAAAAACAAATATCAATCTGGCCTTCGAAGATTTCGATGGATTGCTCGCGGGTCGATTGGAAGGAGATAAAATTGTTTTTGAAAATGTGCCCAAAGGAAAGAAAGTGAAATTGATCGGCATCGAAAGCAGCACCACCACACCCACCATGTGTATTGCGAACAGCAAAACATCCACCAAACCCACGGAGCTGAAAGAGTTCAAAACATTTAAGTTAAATGAACTAAAAGCCACCTTGGGCTAACCCAACGCTGAACCCCGAACTCTGAACCCCGAACCCTGAACATCGAACCTCGGGCCTCACCCCGCGAACAGCGCTGTTTGAACGCTGGATAGTTCAAAATCGAGAAGCCATTTTTTACGAGCAAGTCCGCCGTTATAGCCAGTGAGCGAGCCGTCTTTGCCGATGATGCGATGACAAGGAACGATGATGGGAATAGGATTGCGGCCATTGGCAGTAGCCGCTGCACGAATAACTTTTATATCGCCGAGGCGACGCGCAATGTCTTCGTAGCTGGCCGTTTTAGCGAAAGGAACTTTTTCTAATTCTTCCCAAACGTTGAGTTGAAAATGTGTGCCTTGAAGATTGAGTGGTACGTTGAATATTTTCCGTTCGCCATTGAAATATTCGCGAAGTTCTTTGACGGCTTGTAAGATGACCAAATGATCGTCGATGCCTTCAATACCTTCCTCGCGGTACTCGATGCGCTCGAGGCCGAGATCGCTGGCGCTCAAATAGAGCCAACCGAGCGGTGAAGGGATGCAGGCATTGTAGGTCATTTGCGCAGATATACTTTTACTTCGTAATTATTATGATCAAATGTTTCGAACGGTTTTTCCGGAGA
>JBMOFW010000234.1:0-3912 GCA_049318685.1 Flavobacteriales bacterium | reverse complement strand
AAATGAGTAAGGGAACAAATAAACTGGTCGTTCAATACCAGGCTTTGAGGAAGGGGTATTTGGAGTAGGGGGAATCGGTGATTTTTTATTCTAGTGATGCTTCATTGATAAAGTCATATAATTATTCAAATTCCCACCTAATTTGATTTGAATTGTAAAAAACCTAAGTTATAGCCAACCCCAAATCCAAACCAAAGTTGTCCTTGATAGTTCCATTTCCTGGCGTTATCACCGAATGACCAATCTTTACCTGAAAAAAGACCTATTCGAAAATCATAAAAGTGGAAGTGTAAACCAAGGCCACTTGAAAAAACAAGAATAGTTGTTTCATTCGTGAAGGGTTCAGGGTCTAATGATGTTGTAGTTGCGTTTAAGGTTTGTGTTGATGAACCGAAGAATCCTCCAATTTGAATGGCTCTTTTGTCTATTTGAGTGCCGAATCCTGTGCGATACCAATATTTATAACTTCCAATTGCGCGCCCGGCATAGAATCCCAAGTTTATATTTGTCTCAACAATTGAAGGTTTAGAATTGAGGTCTACACTTCGGCCAGGTCTAATTTTGAAAGGAATAGTTAATGCTCCTGCTTCCCATGTTCTGAATTTGATGCGAACAGATTGACGATTTTTTAATTTTATCCAGTAGGTTCCATCTTGACTATAGCCAGATCCTAACCAATAGTTAATTCTCAGAATACTTGGGTCATCTTTGTCAAGATAAATATTTGCTTTGCCACCAAGATTCCCCATGTAGGTGATTTTTTTTGAACCGTAAATAGTTCTTGTTGTCCTTACAGTATCTAATTGCTGAAGATGCATTTTCTGACCACCGACAATTATATCTTTTTCAGTAGTGAGAATACTATTTGGATTGACTGTTGTGGTATCTGCGGCAGAAACGGTTTTTTCCATATAAATATCCAAATTATTGGGGATAATTACATAGTGTTTTATTTCTTTTGATTGAGTAAATGAAGTCAGCGAAATAATAATGAAAGCGAATACAATTGAAATTCGTTTAGACATTGTTCAAAAGGATATTTTGTTCAAAAGGAATTTAGTTCATCGAGTGATTTTGAAATGAAAGTTTGACATTTGACCTTCTGAGGTTTCAGTTATTACAATAGTCAAATTGGACCCATCGGCGAGAGTGGAAATGTAAGTTGATCTGAAATAATGTTTCTTGGAGGCAGCATCAATGCCATGACTATGCTCAACCGATTTAGAAGATTCTATTAAAGTTTGTTTTAATTGTAGTATTGTTTCGAAGTAGCAGGTAGAGATTTGTATTTCAAATCCTTTTTCATCGGACCGCGCAACAATTTGTTCTTTTGCCTTGTCAGGTAGGTTTTTTTTAGACTCTAGTGATACTTCATATTTTGAACTACTTTCAATTTTTTGTGATGTGATTTGTGTATCTCCCTTTATCAATTCGGTAAGAACCAGAAAATAATTTTTTGAAACAATTGATTTGTGGACTTCATCCCAGTTTACATTAGATTGGGAATAAGACACTAGGGGGAATAATGCAAGGAAACAAATTATGTAGGTTGTTTTCATACTGTTGGTTTTGATTGTTAAGGTGCGACCAAAGTATTCAAAACCAGCACGTGTATTTCACTCAGAACGAGTTTCAGTAGTATTCTAAGACAAAATGCGGAAATCTACGCACCACGCCCCGCGTGATTTCCCAACCTTTAAACTTCCCAACCTCAAAACCTCCTCACTCCTCATTCCTGTTTCGCTCTGTTCCAGTACACGTCCATCTCATCCAATGTCATTTCACCGAGCTTTTTGCCGTCTTTGGCGCTCTCGGTTTCCATGTATTGAAAACGATAAATGAATTTGCGATTGGTCTTCTCTAACGCATCTTCGGGATTGATGCCCTTGAATCGAGCGTAGTTGATCAATGAAAACAACAGGTCGCCAAATTCATCTTCCATTTTGTCGGTCGAGGCATCGGCTTCTACTTTGAATTCATTCAATTCTTCTTGAACTTTATCCCATACCTGATCGGCATTGTCCCAATCAAATCCTACTCCGCGCGCTTTGTCTTGAATGCGCTGCGCTTTGACCATGGCGGGTAGCGATTTCGGAACGCCTTCCAACACGCTTTTCTTCCCTTCTTTCAGTTTTAGTTTTTCCCAATTCGATTTCACTTCTTCTTCATCCTGAACGGTCACATCACCATAGATGTGTGGATGACGAGAAATCAATTTATCACATATAAAATTCAACGAATCGGCTATATCGAAATCACCGGTTTCACTGCCAATTTTGGCATAGAATACCATGTGCAATAAAATATCGCCGATCTCTTTTTTTACCTCATCAATATCGCCATCCAATATAGCGTCACCCAATTCATAGACTTCTTCAATCGTCAAGTGACGCAAGCTCTCTAGCGTTTGCTTCTTATCCCACGGACACCCCGCACGCAACTCATCCATGATGGTCAACAACCGCGCAAAGGCGTCTTTCTTTTGTTCTATCGTATTCATAATTCCTAATTTCAATTCCTAACCTCAATTCCTAACCTCAATTCCGAACTTCAATTCCGAATCTCAATTCCTAACTTTAAATTCTAGTTCTTAAACCATCAAACTCTCAAACCCTCCAACTCTCTCGATCTAATGATCTACTGATCTATCTCTAGCACACTAGCACACTAGCATTCTAGCACACTAGCATTCTAGCACACTAACTGAAGGTACTGTTCCTCACTCAAAATCTCCACCCCAAGCTCTTCAGCTTTTTTGCGTTTCGATGGCCCCATGTCGTCGCCGGCGACCACGTAGCTGGTTTTTGAACTGATGCTGCCGCTCACTTTTCCTCCATGGGCTTCAATATGTTCTTTGATGCCATCGCGTGAAAAGTTTTTGAAAACACCACTCACCACAAAGGTTTTTCCTTTAAATATGTCCGACTGCGGTCCCGATTGTTCGGAAGCATCAAGTTCGAATTTTAAACCACTTTCCTTTAATCGCCGAATGATTATTCGGTTTTCTTCCCGTGCAAAGAATTCGATGATACTTGCGGCAATTTTTTCACCAATCTCATCGGCTTCTAAAAGTTGCTCTGTTGTGGCCGAAGCAATGTCATCAATGGATTTGAAATGGCGAGCTAATTTTTTGGCCACCGTTTCTCCCACGAACCGAATGCTTAGTGCAAACAACACACGCTCAAAGGGAATTTGCTTCGATGCCTGAACTCCGTCCAATAGATTGCGCACACTTTTTTCTTGCATCGATCTCTTCTTCACATCACCAGTCATTGGGTCGCCAACGGTAAATTCCAAGCCTAGCAATTGATCAAACGAGAGGTCGTATATATCTGCAATATTTTTGATGAGGCCTTTGTCCCACAGTCCGGCGATGGTTTCGGTACCAAGGCCTTCAATATTCATGGCTTTTCGTGAAATGAAATGTTCCATCCGCCCTTTGATCTGCGGTGGACACGATGCCTCATTCGGACAATAGTGTTGGGCTTCACCTTCTTTACGAATCAGCGATGTGCCGCATTCTGGACAATGAGTAATGTATTCATGCGGGAAGGTGAGTTGATCGCGCTTCGATACATCGACGCCCACCACTTTAGGAATAATTTCTCCTCCTTTTTCTACAAAAACAATATCCCCCTCACGAATATCCAATTTTTCAATTTGATCGGCATTGTGCAAGGAGGCGCGTTTCACTGTTGTTCCAGCCAAGAAAACGGGTTCGAGGTTGGCTACCGGAGTTATGGCTCCTGTGCGCCCCACTTGATAGGTGATTTTTTGAAGGCGCGTGGATACGGTTTCAGCTTTGAACTTGTATGCTATTGCCCAACGCGGACTTTTAGCGGTCATACCAAGTTCATCCCAAAGCGAAAATTTATTCACCTTGATCACGATACCATCAATTTCAAAAGGGAG
>JBMOFW010000233.1:0-3914 GCA_049318685.1 Flavobacteriales bacterium | reverse complement strand
GTCCTTCGATGATTCGGAATATTCCTCCTCCCCCATTGTTGATGACAACGACTTTGAGTTTGGATGAAATGTAGTTGTTCCAAAATGCATTGACATCGTAGAAAAAGCTAATATCACCACTAATGAGTAATGTATTTCTTTGGGTCACATAAGCAGCACCCGCAGCGGTACTTGTGCATCCATCAATACCGCTTACTCCACGATTGCCGAAAAACCGCAAGCTCAACGGACGATCAAACAATTGAATGTATCGCACTATCGAACTGTTTCCCATTTGAATATCTGTATCCGCCGGTGTCGATTTCACAATAGCGTTAATGGCCTTGAGATCTGAAAAAGCGGCTTTTTCAATATATGCATCTCCGGCTTTTCGCTTTTCACTGTTCAATGCCAGCATCTCTTTTCGGTAAACAGATGAGATATCAGAAATAAAGGGCATCACCGAAGAAAAGAAGCTCAATCCATTCACTGGAATCACTTTCACCAAACGTTTGAACGTGTCCAATACCTGACCATCTTCTGCCACGTGCCAATGGTCTAAAGATTCATTACGTAAGAAAGCTTTGACCTTGCGCGAAATAATATTGGTACCAATGGTAATGAGCAATTCAGGTCGAATAGCATCCAACTCCTGCTCTGTCAAGGTCATAATCATGCGATCTACACAACCAATAAAATCGGGACTATCCAAACCGGAATGCGATTCGGTAAAGAAAATAACATTCTCCAAAGCTGAAAAGTCCTGCAAAGAATTGATCAGTTGATCATCATGCGAGAACTGACCGACCAAAACCATCACTTTCTTTTTCTGACTAATTATCTGTCCTAAATCAGAGAGCACTTGCTTTTCGAGAAATGGCGTGGAATACACCCGCTCGATTACTTTAGTTAGAGGAACGGATGAATCTGTTTTATATAGACTTTCTCGAAGGGGGAAATTCAAATGCACCGGACCCGGAATGGGCCACATAGCCAAGTCAATGGCTTCATTGATCTGACGTGCGTTATACCATTCCAAATCCCCATCATTCATGTCCTGGGTCATATTGAATGCACCCCGAACGTAGTTGTTATATAATCCGGATTGGTTGATGGTTTGACCTTCGCCTTGATCAACCCACTCCATTGGACGGTCAGCCGTGATTATCAGCAGAGGAACTTCTTGATAATAAGCTTCTGCGATAGCGGGCGCATAATTCAAAGGAGCCGTGCCACTAGTGCAAATCAGCGCCACAGGACGTTTGGTTTGCTGAGCGATGCCTAATCCAAAAAACGCCGCCGACCGCTCGTCTGCTATGCTCAACACGTCAAATGACGGATGATTATTCAGCGAAATGGAAAATGGGGCATTGCGTGATCCGGGAGAAATGATAATGTGCTTAACTCCTTTTTTTTCGAGGAGAATCAAAACATCTTTGATCGCTTTTTTATCAGACAACATCATGGCGCTAAGCTAAGACAGATTTAGGTCTTCGAGTACACGCTGCATGACCATCGCTTTGTTTTCTGTTTCAATCCATTCTGCAGAAGCATCCGAATCGCCCATTATTCCACCTCCAACATAAATGAAGGCCTTGTTGCCAGCTATTTCCATACAGCGCAATTGCACATAGGCCATTCCTTCGCCTTGATTATTTTCTACGAGAAAATAGCCTGAGTACATTCTTCTCTGATGTTTTTCATGGCTTTGGATAAAGCCTTTGGCTGCATCTACCGGCATGCCGCAGATGGCGGGTGTGGGATGAAAAACACGAATCCAATCGGAAATTGTTTTTTCTGAAGCGAATTGAATATCTGTGCGAATATGTTCAAGATGGGCAGCCTTAGATGTGTATGGTCCCTTAAGTTGAATGTCAGTGCCGCCGTTTTGTTGAATACGAAGGTCCATAAAATTGGTGACCACAGCTTGTTCGTTCTTTTCTTTTTCTCCCCATTCATATTGCGCCTCTTGAGCCAGACGAGTGCCGGCAAGGGCCATGGTAGAAAACACGTTTCCTTGTTTGCTCACCAATACTTCGGGGGTGGCACCAATCCAAACCGAATGAACGTTCATTCGGTAGACATAAACACATGCCAATGGATATTTTTCACACAATGCACTAAAAATGCGATCGATTGAATCTTCGACAGATGGCTTGAGTGGTATTTCCTTCACTCGACTGATCACCACTTTGGTGAGCTTTCCGGATTGAATGGCATTAATCGCTTGATTGACAATGCGCAGGTGATCTTCTTGTTGCGTAGGCCAGATCCCGTTTAATTCATCCGGGTATTGATCAAAAGGATAAGCGGTAAACTCCCAGCCGTCGGAAGAAATGAGATTGTCATGCACTTCTTCGAAATAAAGAGCATTTTCCTTTCCGGGAAAGCGCACACGCGCAAATCGTTGAGCAAATTCGCTTTTCACTTAACTCTTGTATTTGACCATTACGGTTAATCGGCTTACCGCAAGGACTTCTCCAGTTTCATCGGTTATTTCAATATTCCAGACGTGTGTAGACTTGCCCTCGTGCAGAATCCGCGCCTTCCCGATAACAAAACCATGTCGTTTGCTTTTGAGGTGATTGATATTGAGTTCGACTCCAACGGCCATCCCTCCTTTTTCACCCACCAAATAATGAGAGCCGAAGCTTCCGATGGTTTCTGCAAGTGCCGCCGAAGCACCACCATGCAGCAAACCATACGGTTGGTGGGTGCGGTGATCAACCGGCATCGTGGCTTCGATATGGCCTTTTTCTACAAGCGTAAATTCAATACCCAAGGCACCCATGAGGGTAGTTTCTTTGAATGCATTCACGGCATCCAATACATGTTGTGTCATAAAAGAACGATTGAGGGTTCAAATTAACGGAACAAGTTTGGCTTTTTTAAAGTTCACAGCAACTAGATTTGCACCATGACTTCATATCGCATCCTTATCGTAGAAGATGAAGAAAGCCTAGCTTCCATGTTGAAGCTTAATCTAGAAATGGAAGGCTATCATGTGGTTCATGTCGCCGATGGGATTTCGGCTATTGAAAAGTTGCGCCATCAAGCATTTGATTTGGCCATTCTCGATGTCATGATTCCCGAGATGGATGGGTTAACCGTTTGCCAAACGGTGCGCATAGAAGGAAATCGGACACCGATTCTCTTTTTGAGTGCAAAAGGCAGCGGCAAGGACAAAATCGAAGGGTTGAAACTCGGTGGAGATGATTATTTAGCAAAACCATTTGATTTAGAAGAATTGTTGTTGCGCGTCAGCAAATTGATAAAACGCCACGACGAAGGCCATAGAAGTATTGCAGAGCAAGAAGAATATTCCTTTGGCCCCAATAGTGTTAATTTCTTAAAATTCACTATCACCGATAAAGAAGGCGACCAACATGTGATTTCGAAAAGAGAGACCATGCTTTTGAAATTATTGATTCAGAAATCAGGTGAAGTGGTGAGTCGAGAGGAAATTTTGGAAAAGGTTTGGGGATATGATGTTTTCCCAAGTACACGCACGATTGACAATTACATTTTGGCCTTTCGAAAATATTTCGAGCCCGATAGTAGGCAACCCTTATACTTTCATTCCGTCAGAGGAGTAGGATATCGGTTCACGCCACCATCGGAAAAAAGTTTCTGAAATTAGGCAACCGAAAAAAATCCAACCGTCTTCTAGATGGTTACGCGGTCTTCCAGGACTGCGTTGGTTTCAAAATTTTCCTTGCAGGTTTACAGAAAAGGGGTCCAAACGGTTCCCTTTTTTGTTTCTATACAGTTGGTTACCAAGGGTTCAAGGCCTAATCCTAAACGGATACATAAACCAGTTTCTTTGTCTCAAAAAACTCTTCCGAGTAGTAATCCGACAAATTGTAAATTTCCTTTTCTCGATTAACCGCTTTCAATTCAAGACCTAGATCACCACCCTTTAAACAGATTAATCC
>JBMOFW010000232.1:0-3941 GCA_049318685.1 Flavobacteriales bacterium | reverse complement strand
ATTCGAGGACAAACTGGATCAAAAAAAGAACTATTCCGGAAATGATTACATTCATAGTTGAGCGGTATGCAATTTTAATACCTGTTCAATAAACACTCGGTCATTGGATAGGCGAGGAATCTTATGTTGTCCACCCAATTTCCCTTGACTTTTCAGCCAATTGTAAAATGTACCCTTCGGTAAAACATGAACCACAGGTGCTCTAAGATTCAAATCAAAAGCGCGTTTGGCTTCATAATCCGTATTTACAGATTTGAGGCTGTCATCGAGGGTTTTTGCGAATGTGTGGAGACAATTCGGCGCATGATCAAATTCAATGGCCCATTCATGCGCTCCTTTGGCATCATCGCCCATATAGATCGGTGCAGCGGTGTAATCGGAAACAAGCGCCCCGGTAGATTGAGCCGCCTGTTGAATGGCAAAATCGGAATTCTCTACAATTAACTCTTCCCCAAATGCATTGATGTAATGTTTCGTGCGACCACTCACTTGAACACGAAATGGAAATTTGCTGGTGAATCGAACAGTATCTCCAACCATATATCGCCATAATCCTGCGTTGGTCGAAATAATGAGCGCATAATTTTTTCCCAATTCAACTTCGTTCAGACTGAGTGTTTTTGGATTTTTCGAACCCAACTCCTCGACTGGTAAAAACTCGTAGAATATGCCATAATCAAGCATCAACAGCATTTCATCACTTCCCAATTCGTCTTGTATTCCGAAGAATCCTTCACTCGCGTTGTACGTTTCGACGTAGTTCATATCTGAGGTCGGTATGATTTTTTCAAACTGCTTTTGATACGGTTTGAAACTCACTCCTCCATGCATATACAATTCAATGTTTGGCCAAATATCCCGGATATTGTCTGTTCCCTTCAGTTCCATTATCCGCTTAAGTAAAACCAACGTCCATGAAGGAACACCTGCGAGGATGCTTACATCTTCATCTTTGGTGGCTTGTGCCATGGCTTCGATTTTTTCTTCCCAATTATCCATCAACGCGATATCACGTGATGGTGTTCGGCGCAGTTCAACCCAGATAGGAAGATTTCGAATAATGATGGCTGACAAATCCCCGGTGTAGCCTTCTTCATTGAAAGGGTTGATTTTGGAAGATCCCCCTACAACCAAGGTTTTACCTGTATACAGCTTTGCTGTTGGCTGTTGCGCATAGTACAAAGCCAAAAGGTCTTTTCCCCCTTTGTAGTGACACTCATCAATCGCTTCGCGGCTCACCGGTATGAATTTGCTTTTGGA
Organism: Flavobacteriales bacterium; assembly: GCA_049318685.1. Lineage (GTDB taxonomy): Bacteria > Bacteroidota > Bacteroidia > Flavobacteriales_D > Sanyastnellaceae > JAIXWP01. The sequence goes on along the minus strand of JBMOFW010000232.1, from coordinate 2,681 downwards.
ATCCGTCGTTCCACTTGATTTAGCAAACCATTTCAAACGGGAAGGCCACAATACATTTTGTTGGCCTTCTCGCAGCAAATCGATGTAAGGTTTGAATTCTTCGTATGTCCGGATGGGAACAGCTTGCTTAAAATCTTTGATGGTTCGGATATTGGAAAAATTATGTTCCAACCCAAATCGTGTCAACGCCGCTTCATCGACAAGCCGCTGAAACAACTCGCTTTGCACCTCCACAGGATATTTCTTAAAAAGATCGATTTGATGCAATCTTTTTTTAATGACCCATGAAAAAAGTGAGTTAATAGGCATGGCAAGCGTTGTGGTTCGGGCTAAGATAACAATTTATTCTGAAATAGCCGCCGCTTGCCCAATCATCTGATCTAGCATAAATATCAAGCTTCTTTCAGTTCGTTGGATGATATTTGCCATACATGCGATGTCTGAAGTGTATCGACTCAACTCAATGAGTATGTCCTTTTCTTCTTTGGTCCATTTTTGTCCGCTTCTCGGCGGCCATTCTGGATTTTCATGTTTTCGCAATGGCGGTAAGTCGATATCGATAAGCGCAAGTCGATTTTTGAAATGAAGTATTTTGCGCTCATCAAGCTCCTCCACTGAAACGGAAGTCAAATAGTCACGTACTTTCCCGGCAACTTCGTCAATTTGGATGACTTTTGCTTTTTCTTGTAGTGGGGCAACTGTGTTTTTTAATTTTTCATACAATGCCTTGACTCCAAGCTTTTCACTACCTAGAACACCATAGAAGGAGATATTTTTGCCCAAGTCTTGAAAGCGTTTATCTTGAGAAGCCAACATGAGTTTGGCCACTGCTGTTGCGCTTATTGAAATCCCTTTCTGTTGCATCTCTTCTACGCACTTGGTGATGTACTCAGGTTGCGTCGCTTCATAGACACTCATAGAAGAGTAGCGCCTTCGGGCTGGATTGGAAGCAATAATGGCGTTAAGAAATTCGGTGCCATATTTGTCAAATTTGCTCTGACTTACACCGCTGATTTGCAAAAAATCGTGTTCTGTCATAGGCGATTTTTCTACCATTTCATTCAAAGTAGTATCATGGAAAATGATGTAGGGAGGCACATTTTCCTTTTCTGCAATTTGTTTTCGGATACTTTTCAACGCAATGAGCACCAGCTGACGACGAGAAAACTCCATTTCTATTTCTTCTTGGTAACGGGTCAGGCTGCGATCAAATTTGTTTTTGTATAGATAGTCTTCTTCCTCATCGTCTTCTTCTTGTTTGGGAACAAATTTTACTAGGGAAATAGTATGCTTATTTGAGAGCACTTCTGCTCCAAATTCGGTGATTGCAAGAGCATTATGATGGTCATATTGAATTTCCAATAATCCCAATTGTATCATCTGCAAAATGTAATAACTCCAGTCGTCGTAGCCCACCGCTTTGCCTACACCATGGGTTTTGATGGAGTTTAGTTTCTTCTGTAGAATTTCGGCATTTCGCGACCCTCTCAGAATATTGATCAATAAACCAATTGCCGGATGGGCATTTATTCCATGAGCCCTGACAATGGCAGATAGGGCCATTTGACAATAGATGGTGCCATCAAATTTTTGAGGAGGATCGCTACATACATCACAATTGCCACAATCTTCTTGCAAGTTTTCTCCGAAGTAATTGAGCAAAATTTTTCTCCTGCAAATACGGGCCTCCGCATACTCCTGCATGCGGTTGAGCTTTTCCAAATTGATTTCAGGCAATCCACTATTCTTCGCAAAATCGCTCAATAAAATCACATCACTGATGGAGTAGAAGAGGAGGGTATCGCATTTTCCGCCATCACGACCGCCTCGGCCGATTTCTTGATAAAAACTTTCGATACTTTTCGGTAAATTATAGTGCATTACAAAGCGAACGTTGCTTTTATCGATGCCCATACCAAATGCAATCGTCGCGCAAACAACATCAATTTCATCGTTTAGAAATTGCTCTTGTATGCGGGAGCGATCCGCTGGCGACATGCCCGCATGATAGAAAGCGGCTTTAACACTCAACGCTTTAAGTTCGAGTGCAAGTGCTTCTGTGGTTTTTTTTGCGGTACAATAAATAATACCGCATTGACCTTTATGACGGCGGATCATGTTCATGATCTCTTCTAACTTCTCTTTTTTACGCAAACCAAAACGAACGTTCAACCGAATGTTTGGTCGGTCGAATGAGGTGATAAATGTGCGTGGCTCTTTCAACCCAATGTGGGTAAGAATGTCTTGACGCGTGAGTTTGTCTGCTGTGGCTGTCAGCGCCATCATCACTGCATTCGGATGAACTTGGCGCAATTCAATTAACTGCTTGTATTCCGGACGAAAATCATGCCCCCAATTGGATACACAGTGCGCTTCATCGATGGCAATAAGACTTACGGGCAAACGCTGAATGAGCCAATTCAGAGCGCTTATGCATTTTTCTGGAGATAAATAAAGCAATTTTATTTTTCCTTCGCGAGCAGCGATTTCGATGCGATCGGCTTCCCGTTGACTCAAAGCACTATTGAGAAATTCTGCTTGAATACCGTGCATTTTCAGTGTATCTACCTGATCTTTCATCAGCGAAATCAGTGGGGAAATCACCAGGGTGATGCCGGGCATAGCCAAGGCAGGAATTTGATAACACAAGCTTTTGCCTCCGCCGGTGGGCATGAGCACAA
>JBMOFW010000231.1:0-3949 GCA_049318685.1 Flavobacteriales bacterium | reverse complement strand
GATTCTTCCTCAAGAAGAACAACCTGATTAAAGACGGAGATTTCATCATTCACCTCGCGTCAATGCCTATCAGCGAGCAGGGGATGACGAATATGATCAAGATTTCGAAGGTTTAGTGGATAGTCAATGGAGAATAGTAAGTAGTAAATAGATAAGCTGGTATCGGCTCTCTATTCCCTACTCACTATTCTCTAATTGACTGACATCATCACAATTTGATTTTTGCTCCCTTAACACGTGCTTTCACATTCACGTCTTGAATCCACAGGTAGCGGAGCTTCACTTCCGGTTTACCCCCTGTAACATCTGAAGAACTGAATACATTTTTTTTGCTGACCTCGTATTTGGGGAAGTAAAAAATATCTATTTCGGGATTTTCATTTACCAGGCGATATTTCAATGTTCGGGAAATACCACTGGAAGCTGAGTTTTTCCAGAGCATATTGTTTATGGCACCGGTAATCGGGAGTGTAAGGATGGCTCCCGGTATAAAAGTTTCATAATCTCCACCATACCAAGCTCTAGTAAAGTCATTGGCTGTGTATTCTCTGCCCCTATCCTCTACCGAAGCAATGAAACAACCTCCAATGGCACTCAATCCTACAAGAGTCAATATAGGCATTATACGTGGTGTATGCCCGAGTTGCACACCATTGAAGTAAAACAGGAAACCTGATGTATTCTTGTTTTTGTTGTTTTTAGCGAAGCTTGGAATACCGAAAATAGACCTCCCTTCAACTTCAATCTCCTTGAGTTCACTTAATTCGTATTCATTGTTGAAAATAAGTGGACGATTGTCCCTTGCACCCGTCGATATAATATGAGTTTTGGAACAACTGCCGAATAAGAAAGAAACTGAAATAAATGTAAGGATTGTAAGGCGTAAGTTTTGGTTCATGACTATTATGGTTTGTGCAAATATATAATGGGTTATCAGACCTCTTGGGAGTGCTTAATTAAGTGTGTCAGGGTTATTAATTCTAGTTCCAAAATAATCTTCAAGATCCCGACGAACAGTGCTCCAACCGAACATGGTGCCGTTCCACCTGGTTTGAGCGTTGATGGTTGCAAGATATATCTGTTTTACGATTGCATCTTCTGAGACGAAAGCTCCTTTGGTTTTGGTGGCTTTGCGCACCATGCGGTGGTAGCTTTCAATGGGGTTTGTCGTGTAAATGATTCTACGCAATGCAGGTGGATACTTGAAGAAGTTGGTTAAGCGTTCCCAGTTGTTATGCCAGCTTCTAAATACTGCTTTGTACTTAACTCCCCATGTTTCTTCAGCAACCGCAAGGGCATGCCTGGCTTGGTCTTCATTGATGGCCTTGTAGATTTTCTTGAGGTCGGCAACCATTGGTTTTACATCCTTATCACTCATATACTTCATCGAGTTGCGCATCTGATGCACCAGGCACAACTGCACATCGGTGCGCGGAAAGATGTCTTCAACAGCATCGCCAAAGCCTCTGAGATTGTCGATGCAAACAACCATGATATCTTCTACACCACGCATCTGCAGCTCGTTTAGCACTTGGCGCCAGAACGACGATGACTCATGGTCTCCGAAGTAAATGCCAAGCACTTCCTTTTGACCATCAATCGTTACACCCAACACCGAGTAAATGGCTTTGGATATAACCTTCCCATTCTCTCTGACCTTGTAATGCATAGCATCCATCCAAACAACCGGATAAACGCTCTCTAACACGCGATTTTGCCAGTCTTTAATCTGTGGTATGATGCGGTCAGTAATTGCCGTCAGAGTCGCATCGGATATGGCCAGTCCATAAATCTCCATCAGATGTCCTTGGATGTCGCTGTAGCTCATGCCACGACCATATAGCGCGATGATTTGTTGATCGATATCGCTGCTGATGCTGTGCCTGCGCTTTTCCACGATTTGCGGCTCGAACGTGCTGTTGCGATCGCGCGGAGAGAAAACCTCAAAGCCCCCCAAAGGGCTTTGAATGGTTTTCTGGGTATGGCCGTTACGCCGGTTCTTTTTAGGCCTTCTTGTCTCAGCCATGTGCGCGTCCATCTCACCATTCAAAGCGCCCTCTATAAGCATCTTCAAAAGCGGTGTGAACACGCCATCACGACCTACCATGGGTTTGCCAGAACGCAACTCGTCGGCAGCCTTCTTGGCAAAATCTTCGAAATCAAATTTCTTCTTTTCCATTTAGTGTCAAATTTGGTGATTGACACACTTAATCGAGCAGACTCGCCGTTCTCATTCTGTTTCTCTTTCTGATTCTCTTTCTGGAATTTTTTGGAATGAGAAACAGAAACACAATGATAATCAGGGGCCCTCGGCTTCCGCTCGGGCACCGGTTACGTGGGCAAGAATGAAGGCCCTCGGCTCCGCTCGGCCAATCCGAGCATACCGCCGAGCGGAGCTAAGCCCCCTATAATCCTACAATCCTATTATCCTCTTACTATATCCTTCCGCCTTGTTGTTTATTTGCGGCGTTAATTGAATCGCCACATGAAAATGAAATCCATATTGATGGTCTTTTCGTTGGCTGCCGCAGTGCAATTGCATGGGCAGACCACAGAAACGACTCTACCACTTGAGATCACCCGGTTTTTTTCCTCATCACTGGCCGTGGGTCCGGCCACTTTTCGCGACTTTGCTACCTCGCCGCTTTTCTATAAGAGCAGCGCGCTATCCGGACAAATCGCCTGGACCAAGGTAAAGGATCGTTACGAGCGTAAATGGTCTATGCGCAGTTCCATTGCTTCTGCAAAGCCGTTGCTTCCGGAATTGGAAAATCCGGCCCAGAAAGCGTCGGCACTTTTTTCGACTTCGGATATCGCATACCAACAACTTCGCCCTTGGTCACGTTTCAATAAAGGGAAGTGGTCGTATTACCTCGGTGGCGTTGGTATTTCTACACTGAATTTTCGCACGAATCAGGCGCTGGGAAATAGCTCAGTCGGTATAGAAGCTTTCTTCAACGCGATGGCTTCGGGTAAAGTGAGCTACGACTTGAGCCATGAAAAAACAGGCACGCGTAAGTTTCTTTGGATTAAGCGTGAATTGAAACCTACGACGCGTGCGCTGTCGCTGCAATTCAATATCGGTCTGCTCAATGCAAATTATCGCCAGGCATACGATTACAAAGGTTTTCCGGAGGTGAACGGGTCGAAACTCAATCCCTTTAATCTGGTGTTGAATAGTTCGGGGTGGGCTGTCAACGGCACACGCTTTAGCAGCGAACTAGAGTTTCGTCGTTACCAGGCCGGTGGCAATGCCGTTTCATGGTCGTATGTGTGGGACGCTCTGAGCGCTCCCGGTCGAGAGCATCTTTTTCAAATGTCGGCTCACCGCATCCAACTCACCCTTCATTTTAACCGCAAGAAATAATGAACAAGCTATCCTATATCTCATTGGCTTTGGCCGTGGCATCGCTTACCTCGTGCGAGCGCATTTTTTGGGAAGAAAATTTGGCGTCGAATGATCCTCGCGAAAATTTCGAGTACCTCTGGAATCAAGTCGACCGTCATTACAGTTATTTCGATGTGAAGGAAATCGACTGGAACGAGGTGAAGAACCGTTACAACGACTCTATTCATGATGAGATGAGCGAAGAAGAACTCTTTCGCGTTTTGGGAAATATGATGAATGAATTGCGCGATGACCACACCAACTTGGTGTCGCCGTTCAATATCTCCATGTATGAAGTGGCCCTGAACTATCAGCCCAATTATAACGAACGCACCATTCGCGATTATTATATTCCGGAAATGATGCACACGGGTTCGCTTGCCCATAATTTCGTCGACGGCGATTCGATTGCCTACGTGCGCTATTCAAGTTTTATGTCGCCTGTGACGAATGAAGACATGGATTTCGTGCTACAGCGCTATGCCAATACCAAAGGACTGATTCTGGACCTTCGTGCCAACGGTGGAGGCAACATGCTCAACATCCCCCTTATTATGGAGC
>JBMOFW010000230.1:0-3955 GCA_049318685.1 Flavobacteriales bacterium | reverse complement strand
GGCAAGAATTTGAGCAAGTCCTGAATTCGGATAATAAAGATCCGAATCGACTGACCAATTTGTTCATCGAGACCACCGATGACCTCAGTTATTCGCGCACATTTTACCCCAACCGTTCTGTTCGGGTGTATTTAAATCTCGTATCCCTGCGCGTTCATCAACAGATTTATAAAAATAAATCCAAAGGCAAAAACAAATTCAAAACGTTTTGGCAACGCGAGTTACCAGAAGCGTTGTGGCATTCTCGAAAACTTCTTCTACTTGCGTTCAGTCTATTTTCATTCGGCATTTTCGTAGGAGTTATGTCGAGTATTTATTATCCTGATTTCGCTGATATTGTCTTGTCTCCCGGTTATGTCGAAATGACCCAGGAAAATATCGATAGCAACGATCCCATGGCGGTCTACAAAGACTCTGAACCCGTTGAGATGTTTGGGAGAATCGCGATCAACAATATTATGATCAGCTTTGGCTGTTTTGTTTTAGGACTATTGTGGGGTGTCGGAACCACCATGGCATTATTATCAAATGGCATTATGTTCGGCTCATTCATGCATTTTTTCTTTAGTCGCGATTTGGCCAAAGAGAGTATTTTAACAGTGATGCAGCACGGTACTTTAGAACTCTCCATGATTGTTCTCTCTGGCGCCGCAGGATTTATTCTTGCCCGCGGAGTGCTTTTTCCTGGCACCTATTCGCGTATCGATTCACTTATCATGTCTGCACGCAATGCGATTAAAATAATGATTGCGGTATTCGTGTTGCTGATCTATGCGGCCCTTATTGAGTCATTCGTAACCCGCCTCACAGATTTGCCCGACGCAGTGCGCGCACTCTCAATTCTTTTGAGTTTAACGATAGTGGTTGGTTATTTTGTAGTATATCCTCACTATCTCTACCGCCGAGGACATATCCGTGCTACAGATTCTGAAGAGACTCCCGTACATAAGGATGAAAATTTGGATTTGGAAACAATCAAGTCTCCTTCCCGCATTTTTATTCAAACATTCCGATTATTCGCCGATGCAGCTCGTCCTGTAGCTTGGATCTCCTTCGCTTTATCAGTGTTGTTTATTCTCTATTTCGGATATATGACCAATGGAGAGTTTCATACGCTGTTTCAAATTGACCAACTTATGGGTATCGCAAGAAACCCTTTTCTCCTCCTGTGGTGTTGGTTGCCGTATGTCAACTATATTTCCACGGAAGACTATCCGGGTTTGATATTTATTCTTTCATTGGCCATGGCGTTTATCGCCTTGATTTCATATGCCTTTGCCAAGCAGAAAGAAGAAAAAAAAGCGCTTTCTTGGACGGATGTCATTGTTCGCTTTCTCAATGCCTTCTGTGTGAGCGTCATCGCGATTTCGCCCATATTATTAGAACCTTGGCCCACGTTTTTGATGATGATTATTCTTTGGCCGTTCTCCATGATGTGGATGGTGCATTCCTTTGAGACAGGAAAAATATTTTTGCTCACCCTTATTCCGACAATGAAGCACGTTCGCCATGGATTCTGGAAAATGCTCTCTGTCTTCAGTACTGTGCATCTCATGCAGTGGTTCACCATTCTCTTGTTAACAGGCATTATTTCCATTCTCATTGGTATAGTCCTCACCGGTAGTCCAGTGAATTTGATGATCTATCTTTTTCAGTTTATCGCGATGAATGTGCCGCAGAATGCCCCTTATGCTGATCAATTGGTCTATATTTTCTACACCGGATTGCTTTGGTTCGTGTTGCCTTTTGTGGCTTCCCTGAGCATTTATTCGGCCTATCTCTTATATTTTTCGCTGCGCGAAACAAGTGAAGCGCAAGAACTTCGCTCTCAAATCAATAAAATAGGAACAATAAAACGCGCTTACGGCCTAGAAAAAGAAATATAATGCGTCCATTTTTACTGTTCATATTCACCTTATTCATGCTATTGGCCAACAACCGAATGAACGCTCAGTCGGCCAATCCCGCGTGGACCGATGATCAGTGGAAAAAGGCGATCGAAGATATCGAATACAAGGAAAAGAAGAAAGAACAAGAAAAGGAAGAAACCAATATTGAACAAGAACTGGATTTTACGCCTTCAAATTTTGACGGTAGTTGGCTCCATTCGACAACCACTAAAGTTATAATCATTACGCTGCTGATTGCGCTATTGATTTTCACCATATTTAAACTTATTGATCGCAATGTTTCGGTCAATAAGAAAATTCCGGAATCAATTCTTCAAGCTCGAGAGATGTCTGAAGAAGAGCTTATTGAGCAAACCATGGATGATCTTATCTCCCAAGCTATTGCAGCAGGGGATTACCGATTAGCCATTCGGTTCTTATACATTCAAACCATTCAATCCCTCAATATTTACAAATTTATTCAGTGGAAAAAAGACAAAACAAATAAAGATTATTTGCGTGAAATGCGCTCACACGAAAAATACAAGCACTTTCGCGAATTAACCTTAGTTTATGAAGTGGTTTGGTATGGTGATCACAGTATTGAAGCTTCACGCTTTGAAACGGTGAATGCGCTTTTCAATGATTTTAATACGTATTTAAGCCTTGAGCAGAAGAAGTAAAAATAATTCTCCGGTGATCACCATCAGCATTATCGCTGTAGCTCTGATTTTGGGCCTGAGTATTTATTTTTATTTTTTCTCGAATAAAATTAATTGGTCTGTCAATTACAATCCAAAAGACAACCAACCTTATGGAACGTTAGTGCTGAACAATTTGCTCAGCGATATCCGTGGAAATCAAGAATTCACCTTTATAAAGGATAGCACATATAAATATCTGAATTCGGATCCCACACCCGAAATAGACAACTTTGTCTTTGTAGGTAGGCACTTTTTGCCAGGTAAACGTGATATTGATTCACTGATGCACTTTGTAAAAAAAGGAAACCGCCTTTTCTTGAGTATTGAAAATTGCGGCACAGAATTTTTTGACACGTTGAGTCATCAAATGGTGCGTGAATTACTATTAAAGCAAGCAACGGAACCATACGAGATTCCTTTGGATGACTATGAAAATGTAATTGCTCCTCCTTCAGCAGAGCCATATCAAGAAGAGGCCGTCTATGACGAATATGAAGAAGAGTATTCAGACGAATATGAAGAGGAATATGAAGCTGAATACACTGAAGTAGCCGAATCTAACGATCCCTACAGTACTCTTTACTCAGCTTATGAGGCGTCGCGTTTTTTCGAATTGAACTATGTAGAACGTGATTCTATTTTTTTGCATAGTACAGACTCAACGATAAAAAGCGTTAAGCAAGCTTTCCTATATGAATTTGATACCATCTCTCATGCATATGCGGAATTCGATTACAACTATACCACATTTAGCAATGCCGGAATAGTCGAAACGCGCGGATTCTTTACCAATGTAAACAATGCAAACAGTATTCACTATGTGAACTATATCACGATCAAACTCGGAAAAGGTGAAATTCATTTACATCTCGCTCCGATAAGTTTGACCAATTTGAACATGCTGCGTCAAAAAGATATGCTCTATGCGCGATCCATCTTTGACCAGATGGGCACTGGCAAAGTGTTTTGGGGAGAAGACACACGTTACCAAGAAAGCTCGGAAGAAAAAAATAATGAATCTTTGGGAAAAGGTGATCGCAACGAAGGGCCGCTGGAGTGGATTCTCAGTGAACCGATGTTGCGCAAAGGCTGGTATGTACTCCTCTTAGCTGTAGTCTTGTACATGATTTTCGGGGTAAAGCGCAAACAGCGCATCATCCCGGTAATAGAGAAAAAACAAAATACTTCTATTGAATATGCTGAAGTCATTTCTCAATTGTTCATGGAACAATCTGATCACAGCAAATTGGTAGATTTAAAAATGGACATCTTCAAGTCGATTCTCCTCGATAAATATCACCTTCGAATACCCGTCGATCACCGAGAAGAAAACCAAGCCTTTTTCAAGAATGTGGCGATCAA
>JBMOFW010000229.1:0-4015 GCA_049318685.1 Flavobacteriales bacterium | reverse complement strand
TGACCGATACCGTGGATCATGCGCTGCATTTGATAGAACTTGCGCAAAAGTTCGATCGCGTACTTATGGTCGATCATACTTTCCTCTACACAGGCGCGGTCCAAAAAATGAAAGCCCTCATTGAGAGTGGTGATATCGGTAAGGTACGCTACTTTGATTCTACCCGAATCAATTTGGGGTTGATTCAACAAGATGTCAATGTGTTATGGGACCTTGCCCCTCATGATATTTCCATTTTGGATTATCTCGTAGGAGACGAGCCACATAGCGTGAATGCGACAGGAATCAGCCATATTCATAATGGAATTGAAAATATCGCCTATTTGTCTGTCAATTACAATTCGGATGTTATGGCCCATTTCAATTGTTCGTGGTCATCTCCTGTGAAAATTCGCATGATGCTGGTCGGTGGTGACAAAAAAATGATCGTATTCAACGACATGGAGCCGACAGAAAAAATTCGTGTCTATGATACAGCACACGCGGTAAGTAGTGATGAGGAGAAGCGAAGAATATTGGTGGATTATCGCGTAGGGGATGTATTTATTCCCAAATTGGCGAGTACTGAAGCGCTTAGCGGCATGGCCAAAGATTTTATCAGCGCCGTGACAAAGGGAACACAGCCTATCGCCTCATGGAAAAGCGGACTCAATACGATTCGCATCTTGGAAGCATCGCAAAAGTCGATTAAAAATGGTGGAGCAGAGGTAAAAATTCAACAGGTATAGCATTCATGGAAACAGTAACCATCAATAATGATAAACAATCCTTAAACAACGTAACGTTGGGAAAGGATGTACGCATATTTAACTTTGTCAATGCATACGGTTGTAGCATTGACGACGGTTCAAAGGTGGGCGCTTTTGTAGAAATTCAAAAAGGCTCAACAATTGGCAAGAATTGCAAAATTTCGAGTCATACGTTTATATGTGAAGGAGTACACATTGAAGATAATGTGTTTATCGGACACAATGTAACCTTCATCAACGATCGTTTTCCGAGAGCAACAAATGCCGATGGCAGCTTGCAAACGGAAGCCGACTGGCACGTCGAGGAAACACGCGTATGCCGTGGCGCTTCAATTGGTAGCTCTGTTACCATACTCTGCGGTGTTACCATCGGAGAGAATGCCATCGTGGGAGCAGGTTCAGTGGTGACTAAAAATGTCGCCCCGAATACCATTGTTGCCGGAAATCCGGCCAAATTTTTAAAGAACGTGTCAGATAGATAATGTTTATGGAAACTCAGGAATTGACCAAAATACCGTGCCTAGATCTCAAAGGCCAACACCAACAAATCAAAGCAGAGGTCTTTGAAATGTTTGAAAAAGTATATGAAAATACGGCTTTTTCGGGTGGCCCTTTTGTGGAGACTTTTGAAAAGCAATTTGCTGCGTTTTGCGATACAAAATATGCAGTCGGAGTAAACAATGGAACGACGGCTTTGCACCTCGCCATGCTTGCATTGGGCATCGGAGAAGGAGATGAAGTGATTATTCCTGCCGATACATTTATCGCCACTGCTTGGGGAGTGTCCCACGCCGGAGCAACTCCCGTTTTTGTCGATTGCACGGCAGATACTTGGGAAATCGACATCACCAAAATTGAAGAGAAAATTTCTCCAAAAACCAAAGCCATTATCGGGGTTCACTTGTATGGTCAGCCTTTCGATATTGACGGTGTGCGCGCAATTTGCGATAAACACAATCTTTTTTTGATTGAAGATGCCGCTCAAGCACAAGGGGCTCGATATAAAAATCAATCTATTGGTGGGTTTGGGGAAATGGCCTGCTTTAGTTTTTACCCCGGAAAAAATCTTGGGGCTTGTGGAGAAGCCGGCGGCCTCACCACCAACAATGAAGACTATTATAAGCATTTGTTTTCTCTTCGTAATCACGGATGCACTGTGCGCTACTACCATGACGAAATTGGTTACAATTATCGCATGGGTGGTCTTGAAGGCGCATCGCTTCAAGTGAAGTTAAAATATCTCCCTGATTGGAATAAGCGCCGTCAAGCCATCGCCACACGCTATATCCAAGAAATGAAAAATGATCGTGTGCAATTGCAACATCAACCGGAATGGGCTCAATCAGTATTTCATCTTTTTGTAGTCACAGTAGATGATCGCGATCATTTCATGAAATACCTCAACGAGCATCAAATTTTCCCCGCTTTGCACTACCCCGTGCCTTGCCACTTACAAAAAGCATACGCTCACCTCGGTTACAAAAAAGGGGATTGCCCCAACGCTGAATATCTAGCCGAACATTGCGTGTCTCTCCCCATGTACGCTGAATTGACCGAAGACATGGTACAACGTGTAATTGATGCAGTTAATGCATATCAGGCATGATCAAAGCAGATGTCCAACATATAGGAAATAATTTTAAATTGGGTGAGGGTAGTTCAATCGTTTGCCAAGAACTAATTATTGGAAACGACACCACGATTGATCACCACACGCAGATTTATTGTCCAAACGGACGAGTGGTAATTGGCGATCAATGCTATATCGGCAGTGACTCAACCATTCGTTTGGCCCATTTTGAAATGGGGGAGTACACCAAATTGCACAACCATGCTTTACTCAATGGCGTGGGAAGTGTCAAGATTGGCCACAATTGCTGGATTGGACAAAATAGTGTGCTCAATGGTGAAGCTTCTTTGATCATTGGAAACAATGTGGGCATCGGAACATACTCAAGTGTCTGGACACACGGCTATTTCGGCCAGCTTGTTGACGGCTGTGCTATGTTTAGCGTGAAAGACACCATAATAGAGGATGATGCTTGGTTGATTGGTTCATACAATACGGTGTTTCCAGGAGTTACCATTGGTAAGCAAGCAGTGCTTATGGGAACCTCAGTCGTGACCAAGTCACTTGAGCCAAATCACATTTATAGTGGTAATCCCGCCAAGGATATCACAGATAAATTGGGTGCTCCTTATAGAACACTAAACTGGGAAGAAAAGAAAACGGTGCTCATTGAGTCGCTCGTTTCTTACTTTGAAAAATATGCCATTTCTTATCAGCGAAATGAAGATCAAATTGATGTAAACGATATGGGCACTATATTTTTTCGTCATGAAGCATTGCGCGATGGGGATGTGGCCTTTGTAGAAAAATTGGATGCACAATTGGCTTCAAGCACGGGTTCGTTTTTTTGCTTGACCAATAAGACCTACATCAAGACGTATTCACCCTTAGAAATTTTGGTGAAGAAAATTCTAAACCCCACCGTAGCCCGGTTTATCCCTGCACAGTCATGAAGCTCAGTGTTGTCCTTCCCGCCTATAATGAATCAGTGAATATTCCTATTGTCATTGCAGAATTGCAAAAGAGTATTCTGAGTTCGAAGTACATCACAACACATGAAATCATTGTGGTGGATGATCACAGTTCGGATGATACGTTTGGTGCGGTACAATCAATAAATGATGCTAGAGTGAATTGCCTGCGATTGAGCAAGCGCAGTGGCTCACACACAGCGATTCGAGCGGGATTGCGTCGGGCAACAGGTGATGTGACGATGTGCATCTCTGCAGATGGACAAGACAATCCGGTTATTCTCGACCAAATGATTGAAAAGGTGAAGAACGGAGCACACACCGTGTGGGGTATTCGCAATTCTCGAAATGAAACCTTTTCTGATAAGTTTGCTGCGTGGATGTTTTATGCAACGTTGCGCATTTTCGCAAGCAACCAGACCAATCAAATCGATTTGTCAAATGCGGATTTTTATATGTTGAGCAAGCGTTCGCGTCAAGCGATTAATCAATGCGAAGAACGAAACACATCGTTGTTTGGATTGATTATATGGCTTGGATTCAAACAGGATTTTGTGAAATACGATCGTCGTGAACGTCTCAATGGGAAATCCAAATGGTCTTTAAAATCGCGCGCGAGACTAGCCATTGATTGGATTTTGGCGTTTTCAGGAATTCCAGTGCGCCTGATCACCTATGCTGGAGTCATTACAGCAAGTATAGCGATATGCTACGCTGTATTCATT
>JBMOFW010000228.1:0-4054 GCA_049318685.1 Flavobacteriales bacterium | reverse complement strand
GTTCCGCGACGAGTATTGCGCCCCGTTGAGGCACGCCGAGCAATGGGTAAATTTGAAGAAGAAGGAGTACGGAAAACTCTGCGAGCTGCCAGCTTTCGGTCGAGTGCGAGACTTCTTGTTTTCTAAGCGGGCCCGACTGCTGATCTTGGGTTGCCTCCGATCCGGGGTGCGCTTGGAAGGCTTGGGCGAAACGGCCGGTATCGAGCAGTGCACTTTACTGGTCAAGGAGCTGCAGGCGTATTTGAAATGTTATAAAATCGAAAACACAATCAACATGGCGGATACAATAAACAAAGCGATCACCGGAGGCGAATTCCTTGTGCGTCGCACCAATGCAAGCGACATCTTCATTCCAGAAGAATGGTCGGAAGAGCAATTGATGATGAAAAAAATGTGTGAAGACTTCGTTGATCAAGAAATTGTTCCGAAGCTCGACGCCATTGATCACCAAGAACCCGGTTTGATGGAATCCATCATAGATAAAGCCGGAGAGCTTGGATTGCTCGGTATTACGGTTCCTGAAGAACTCGGCGGAATGGGCATGGACTTTAAAACATCCATGCTTTGCACCGAAGCGCTCGGCGCCGGACATAGCTTTTCTGTAGCCTATGGAGCACATACAGGTATTGGCACTTTGCCTATTCTGTATTATGGAACAGAAGAACAAAAACAACGTTTCATTCCAAAGTTGGCCAGCGGAGAATGGAAAGGCAGCTACTGCCTTACAGAGCCCGGCAGTGGCTCAGATGCCAATAGTGGAAAAACAAAAGCCGTATTGACAGAAGATGGAAAACACTATATCATCAACGGTCAGAAAATGTGGATTACCAATGGCGGATTCGCCCATGTATTCACAGTTTTCGCTAAGATTGACAATGATGAAAATCTTTCTGCCTTCATTCTCACCCGTGATATGGAAGGCATTTCATACAATGCAGAAGAAAAGAAAATGGGTATTAAAGGAAGCAGTACTCGCCAAATTTTCTTCAATAATGTAAAAGTACCCGTAGAAAACATGTTGAGTGAGCGCGGCAATGGATTCAAGATTGCGGTAAATATTCTCAATATTGGTCGCATCAAACTTGCCGGGGGAGTATTAGGTGGATCACGTTCTGTAATTGTAGAAAGTGTGCGTTATGCCAAAGAACGCGAACAATTTGGTCGTCCAATCGCGAAATACGGTGCCATTCGATATAAAATCGCCGAACAGGCTATCCGCTGTTATGCTTTAGAAAGCGCTTTGTATCGTGCAACACAGAATATCGACGATGCCATTGCTGCTTTTGTTGAAGGCGGCATGGACAAAGGACAAGCTGTGTTGAAAGGCATCGCTTCATTCGCACCAGAGTGTGCCATTCTGAAAGTGATCGGTTCTGAAACGCTCGACTATGTAGTGGATGAAGGCGTTCAAATCTTCGGCGGAATGGGATATAGCGCTGAAACACGTGTAGAACGCTCTTATCGCGACTCACGCATCAACCGCATCTTTGAAGGCACCAATGAAATCAATCGATTGCTCACAGTTGATATGATTTTGAAAAAAGCCATGAAAGGTGAGCTTGACTTGATGGGGCCTGCAATGGCTGTTGCCAATGAATTGATGGCTATTCCTGAATTTGGCGATGCGCCGGAAAATATTTTCGAAGAATACTATCAAGTGATTGAAAAGTTCAAAAAAGCTTTGTTGCTTGTTGCCGGAGGTGCAGTTCAAAAATTAGCAATGCAATTGCAGAAAGAGCAAGAAATATTGATGAATGTGGCCGATATGGCCATTCAGATTTACACCGCCGAAAGTACTTTGTTGCGAACAGAAAAATTAACAGGAATTCGCGGCGAAGAAGCCACCAAAGTCGAACAAGAAATGATGCGTTGCTTCTTCTATGCCGCCGCAGAAAAAATTCACGCCGCGGGCAAAGAAGCCATCGTCTCGTTTGGTGATGGAGATGACATGAAAATGATGTTGATGGGATTGCGTCGATTTACGAAAATGGAACCTTTCAATGTGAAAGAATCACGTCGGGTGGTCGCGACTCATTACATCGGGTAAGATTCCGAACCGAGATTCCGAATAAAAAAAAATACTATAAAAAAAGCGTCTCTTTGGGGGCGCTTTTTTTTAATCCATTACAGCGCTGCCGAAGAGAGCAAAGTCATATTTCACGGGGTCTTTGGGATCCATTTTACGAAGAACCGAATCCAATTCCGCCACGGCTTTCCAATCGTCCTGTTGACGTTTTAGCATGCCGAGTTGACGAGCCACCCTTCCGGAATGGACATCCAATGGAATAGACAAAGCACTGGTCGGGATCGACTGCCACAAACCCAAATCAACTCCACGCAGATTCGATCGCACCATCCAGCGCAAATACATATTGAGTCTTTTCGCCGCGCTTCCCGACAAGGGATTGGAAACATGTTTCTGCGTTCGAACATCATGTTTCAGTTCAAAAAAACGTGCACGAAATCCCATGATGGCGGAGCGAATGTCCACACCATCAAAATCGGCTTGAAAAGCGGATTCCATGCCACCATGATTTTTATAAATATGCTTGAGTGCCCGTAGAAAAAAAACAAGATCAACGGAATTAAACGTGCGATGTACAAACTCCGAAAACCGCTTCTCATCGGCCTTTCCGAAATCAAGAATAAAATCGTGCGGTGCATGATCCATCAGCGACATCATGCGTTGTGCATTCGAAATAATGGACTTTCGATTGCCCCATGCGATCGATGCCGCTAGGAATCCAGCTATTTCTATATCCTCCTTACGTTCAAACTGTCGGGGAATTTGAATCGGAGCAAACTCAATAAACTGAGGTGATTCAAACTTTTCTGCAAGTGGGTCGAGCAGGGACTTCCATGCCTCAATTCTTTTTGTCATCTGATTCGCCCATCAAGACATATTGGAGAATATTTGCTCCCATTTTTAGCGCCTTAGTACGCACCTCTTCCGAATCGCGATGAACTTCTTGATCTTCCCAACCATCCCCCAAATCACACTCCACATCATAGAAACACACCAAATGACCTTTGTAAATTAAACCTAGTCCTTGTGGTGCTTTTTTATCATGTTCATGGACCTTCGGTAATCCATTGGGGAAATCATATGTTTGATGATAAATGGGATGATTAAATGGCAATTCAACAAAATCCAATTCAGGAAATACTTTTTTCATTTCCTTGCGAATGAATTTATCCATACCATAGTTATCACTAATATGCAAGAAGCCGCCGCCAATCAAGTATGCGCGTAGGTTGTCGACGTCCGTTGTGCTGAAAACCACGTTGCCATGGCCAGTCATGTGCACAAACGGATAATTATTCAATTCGGTTGAACCCACATCGGCAAAAGGAACCTCCGGATTGATGTTCATGTTGAGGTTTTTATTGACGAACTTCACCAGATTGGGAACGGAAGTCGGGTTGGCATAATAATCTCCACCTCCCTTGTATTTCAGCACCGCCACCTGATAAGTGGGAGCTATAAACGATGTTAGGAGCAAGAAAACCAAACTATAAAAAATCCATCTCTTCATACCGCAAATATACGTTTTGCTTTATTGAGCAGCGATTACAGAAATTTCCACACGTGCATTCTTCGGAAGTACCGATACCTGTACCGTTTCGCGGGCAGGAAAATCAGAGGAAAAATAAGAGGCATAGACCTCATTTACTGTTCCAAAATCATTCATATCCTTGAGGAAAATGGACGTTTTGACAATGTGACTAAATTCGAGTCCGGAAGCTGTAAGAATGGCCCGAATATTCTCCATAACCAGGCGCGTCTCGGTAGCAGCATCAGCCGGTTCGTAGATACCCGTCTTCGGGTCGATCGCTATTTGTCCACTCGCGTAGAGCATACCGTTCACCATTACCGCTTGGCTGTACGGTCCAATTGGCGCCGGAGCGTTGGTGCTATTAATGATTCGTTTCATTCCTATCAAAAAATTAAATCAATTTTGAAATGTATGTAAGCCAGTTTTGAATCATCCTTCTTCCTTGCGGCGTGAGCACAGATTCTGGATGAAACTGCACGCCAAAGATGGGGCGGAAA
>JBMOFW010000227.1:0-4063 GCA_049318685.1 Flavobacteriales bacterium | reverse complement strand
TTCAATAGTAATGGTACTGCCGGTAGTCTTTTGGATCTCTTGGATGATTTTACCACCTGGACCGATTACCGCACCGATGTTTTCGGTTGGAATATCAAACGACACAATGCGTGGTGCATGTGGTTTATAATCTTCATTTGGCTTAGCAATCGTTTTCACGATTTCACCAAGGATGTGTAAACGACCTTGACGGGCTTGTTCCAATGCATTTTTCACCATGTCCATGCTCAAGCCTTTAATCTTGATGTCCATTTGACAAGCGGTGATTCCTTTTTCAGTTCCTGTTACTTTGAAGTCCATATCACCGAGGTGATCTTCATCTCCGAGAATGTCTGAAAGGATAGAGTATTTTGAATTGTCTTCGTTGGTGATCAAACCCATTGCAATACCTGATACAGGCGCTTTGATTTGAATACCGCCATCCATCAACGCCAATGTACCCGCGCAAACAGTAGCCATCGAAGATGAACCATTTGATTCGAGGATATCAGAAACGATGCGGATGGTGTAAGGACATTCGTTAGTAGGAGGGAGGACAGGTTTCAACGCACGGAGAGCGAGGTTACCGTGTCCAATTTCACGACGACCTGTAGAACGGATCGGACGTGCTTCGCCGGTAGAGAATGGTGGGAAGTTGTAGTGCAACAAGAATTTATCTGAACGCACTTTGATCGCTGCATCGATGGTTTGTTCATCGAGCTTAGTTCCCAATGTCAATGTCGTCAACGATTGCGTTTCTCCACGAGTGAAGATACTTGAACCGTGAGCACCTGGCAAATAATCTACTTCGCACCAAATAGGACGAATTTCTGTTGTGCTGCGGCCATCCAAACGGATACCGTCGTTGAGGATCATGTTGCGCATGGCCTCTTTCACACAGTCGTGATGATATTTGTGTATAAGGAATTTCTTCGCTGCTTTCTCTTCATCAGTGAAGCGAGCGTTGAACTCTTCTTCAATTTTAGCGAATGCTGCAGAACGTTCTTTCTTAGCAGAAGGTGTTTTAGCAGCTTCGTAGTATTTTGTGTAACACTCGTCCCAGATAGATTTTTTCAATTCTTCATCTTTCGGCTCGTGATCATAGGTGCGTTTTACCAATGATTTTTCTACTTGAGCGGCGAGTTCGATTTGTGCTTTTACTTGCTCGCGGATGGCAGCGTGAGCAATTTCCAAAGCAGCGATCATTTCTTCTTCGCTTACTTCTTTCATTTCACCTTCTACCATCACGATGCTGTCATCAGTTCCGGCTACCATCAATTCGAGGTCAGCTTTTTCAAGATCATCCCAAGATGGGTTGATAACGAATTGACCGTTGATGCGCGCTACGCGAACTTCAGAAATTGGTCCGTTGAATGGGATATCAGAAACAGCGATCGCAGCAGATGCGGCCAAACCAGCAAGGCTGTCTGGCATATTGGTTTTGTCTGCAGAAATCAAAGAAACAATCACTTGTACTTCTGCGTGAAAATCGTCTGGGAACATGGGGCGGAGTGCGCGGTCGATCAAACGAGATACGAGGATCTCGTCGTCATAAGGGCGGGCTTCGCGTTTGAAATAACCGCCTGGGAATCGCCCAGCAGCGGCATATTTTTCACGGTATTCAACCGTAAGGGGTAAGAAATCGATACCTTCTTTGGCTTCTTCTGCTGCTACCACGGTGGCGAGCAACATGGTATCGCCTTGTCTTACCACCACCGAACCATGTGCCTGTTTTGCGAGCTTTCCGGTCTCGATCGTAATCGGACGGCCATCTCCACGGTCGATGGATTTTTTCTTCAATTCGTAATTCATTGCGTCTATTTGCGGATAAAATGTGTACTTCGAAAAAACGCAAAAAGGCAATTGTGACAATTGCCCTTTCGCGTTCGCTTGCGCTATTTTTTTGTCTTACTTACGGAGGTCAAGTTCTTTTACAATTGCTCTGTAACGTGTGATGTCTGTTTTGTACAAGTAGTCGAGCAAGCTTCTACGCTTACCAACGAGACGAATCAAAGAACGCTGCGTTCCATAATCTTTCTTGTTTGACTTCAAGTGCTCAGTCAAGTGACTGATGCGGAATGTGAAAAGGGCGATTTGACCTTCAGCAGATCCAGTGTCCTTTTCTGATTTGCCATGCTTGGCGAAAATTGTTTTTTTTGTGTCGTTAGTAAGGTACATGCCAATACTTTTATTAAGTGATTCTTATGTGATCCTTAAAGCACAGGAATTGTTCCTGTTTTTTAGGACTGCAAAGGTAGGAAGAAAATCCGGATTTCCAACTACTGACTTAATTCTTTACAATCAGGCTTCGAATTCCGGATTTATCCGTTTCGAGACTGATCATATAGGTGCCGGACGATAATTCTCCTGGGTTGATATTCAATATGGTATTGGCATTTACTGAAACAATTTCTTGATAGCAAATTCACTCACAATGGTAAAAAAATAATAGGTTTTGCTAGTTAAAGGCAAGAATTAAGATTCTCAAGCTAAAAGCAAAATATTTAGCGAAGACGTTTAATACTTCAATCGGATGACCATTTTAACATTTACCCTAAAAATATATTTAGACGGTCATAGGCACTTCCATCAAAAGAATGCGTGCACCTGGTTGGGCGTTGATGTCGATTTTATCGATATTCCAAACACCCAAAGCGTCGCGATGATCCAATTCTTGGCCTTGAATCGTTGCTTTTCCTTCAATCATAAAGGCATATACTCCATGTGTTTTTCCTTTTCGAAGGCTATGCGAAAGGGCAGTGATCTGATCGAATTCTCCCAAATCAAACCATGCGTCCTGGTGTATCCAAACTCCAGCATCGTTTTCATTCGGGGAAAGTACTTGCTGAAATTTGTTTTTTTCAGCTTTATTCAATGTAATTTGATCATATCGAGGGGCTACACCGCGCTTATTCGGAATGATCCAAATTTGAAAAAACTTAGTGGGCTTGTCACTAATTGCATTCATTTCACTGTGATAAATGCCTGTACCGGCCGACATCACTTGAATATCTCCCGAATTAATGATCTGCTCATTGCCCATGCTGTCTTTGTGACGAAGTCCTCCTTCGGTAGGGATGGAAATGATTTCCATGTTCTCATGCGGATGAGTGCCAAAACCGGTACCTCCCAAAATAGTATCATCGTTCAATACGCGCAATGCGCCGAAGTTCATACGCTCCGGATTGTAATAGTTGGCAAATGAAAAACTATGAAAGGAGTTTAACCAACCGTGATTGGCTTTTCCGCGAGTGTCTGCCTTATGCAGAATCATATTTGTATTGATCATGGGATTATCGTTGGGTAAATGATTATGACCGACTTGTTCGGTTTTTGACTCTGTTGCAGCTACTGCTCCTGCAGCGACGAGTGCTGCGGCTCCTGTGCCCAGAATGCCTTTTTTCAAAAAGTCTTTTCTGTCCATGTCGTTGTGTGTTTATTTGCAAACAAAGGTAATTTTCCTTTTCATGCTATTCCATTGACCTACATCAACGTAATTATATTCTTCATTATCGCATTGATCTACAGCTCTGCTGGCTTTGGGGGCGGAAGTCTTTATTTGGCAGTATTGAGCGGGTATGATCTCCCTGTGCTGACAACAATTACCATGGGATTATCCTGCAATGCTATAGTCACGCTGACCAGTTCAATAAATTATGTGCGATCTGGAGAATTGATTTGGAAGAAAGCTTGGCCACTACTCGCCGGAGGATTGCCTTTCGCGATTTGGTCGTCTACGATAAAATTGGAAGGACTTGGTTATGCCAAGGTATTGTCGATTTGCTTGATCTTGGCTGCTGTAGCCATGGTGTTTCGCAAAACTGAAAGTGCGATTGCGGGAATCCACAAGAATTGGTTATTCATGCTGACACCAATGATAGGCTTTGTTTCCGGTCTTTCTGGTATTGGAGGAGGAATTTATCTTGCCCCTTTTTTATACTTGACCAATTACGCCAAACCCAAAGAAATTGCAGCCATGTGTGCCTTGTTCATTTTAGTCAATTCGATTGCCGGATTGCTGATTCGTCAGTCTGATGTGTTGGACGTGTTTTCACAAGAAAAAATGTGGTTATTGCCCATCGCT
>JBMOFW010000226.1:0-4090 GCA_049318685.1 Flavobacteriales bacterium | reverse complement strand
CCCATCACCACCATCATGTCTTTATGATGGCCAACGCGCACTTTTACCAACTCTGCTAAAAGGCCCACCTCAACAATCCCTTTCACACGTAAAGCAGGACCTTGTTTTGATCGCACATGCTTCACCAATTCATCCATTTTTACATGATCCGAATGCTCAATTTCATCCAAGGTGACACTGATATCCACAAAGGAGTCACTTACAACAGGAATGTATGTGGCATGTAATAGCACCAACTCGGCTTTGGTTGCCAAGGCCAAACGCGCGGCGTAGTTGACTGCTGTGCGGGATTCCTTGGAGAAATCGGTAGTGGCAATGATTGTTTTCATAAGACTAGAGATATTGTTGATCCAAAAGTCTTGAAATTCACTTGAATAGCTAGTGAGTGCGGTCACACCAGAAACTGATATTTGTCATAGTTAGTCTAAATCACACATTTTCAGTGTATTCAACTAGTCTTTGTTGGTAAGTATAGGCGTGGGACGCTCGACATTTGCCGAAATCTTGGATTTTTGATCAACTCAAAATCACTAAACGTGGATAACTCAAATCTTTATAGAAAGCAAATCGTTCGCCGTGAGCTAGATTCACCCAAGATTATTGAAGACCTGTTGCTTGAGGTCGAAACACTCTCCGAGCAGAATAAAAAACTTCGAGAAGAATTGGAAGTGCGCGAAGAACTCATGCAAAGCCTCTTTTCATACATCGAGGCCAATACCACTAAAAAAGACTAACTTTTCTTAGAAAATAAAAGGGCTGTTCGATGAGAACAGCCCTTTTCATTTTCTATCGTTCGATCTTATACTTCAGCACTGCTGGTCGGTAAATCACGATTTACCTTCTTAAACAAGCCTTGTAACACTTTACCGGGGCCCACTTCGATGACCTCAGCGCAACCATCAGCCAGCATTTGTTGCATCGTCTGCGTCCACTTCACTGGAGCGGTCAACTGAATAATCAAATTGCGCTTAATCTCTTCAGGATCGGATACTGCTGAGGCAGTTACGTTTTGATATACCGGACAAATCGGGGTACTGAATGGCGTAGCGGCTATGGCCGCCTCCAATTCTACTCGAGCCGGTTCCATCAATGGACTGTGAAATGCACCACCCACGGCTAGCTTCAAAGCACGCTTTGCACCGGCTGCAGTCAATGCGGCACATGCTGCGTCAATCGCTTCAGTTTCACCCGAAATCACCAATTGTCCGGGACAATTATAGTTTGCCGCAACGACTACGCCCGGTGTTTCCGCACAAATGCGCTCAACAACGTCGTCTTCAAGTCCCAAGATTGCCGCCATGGTCGACGGTTTCATTTCACAGGCCTTTTGCATGGCTAAAGCTCTTGCAGATACCAAACGTACAGCGTCTTCAAAGGCCAAGGCCTTATTGGCCACCAAGGCACTGAATTCACCAAGACTGTGTCCTGCCACCATCGACGGTTGGAAACGATCGCCCAAACACTCGGCCAATGCTACACTATGCAGAAAAATGGCGGGTTGAGTCACTTTCGTCTGTTTCAAATCTTCTTCGGTTCCGCTAAACATAATTTCTGTCAAGCGAAATCCAAGAATATCGTTGGCTTGCTCCATCATGGTTTTGGCCTGCGCATTGGATTCATACAAATCCTTGCCCATGCCCGGAAATTGTGATCCCTGTCCGGGAAATACATATGCTTTCATCTTAAAAAACGTTTTGGGCGAAGATAATCAAAGCGGCTTTTATAACTTCGTGGATTGCATATTATGAGTAGAAGAACCATTATCATCGTGATCCTCTTGGCCTTGGTGTCGCTCGGTGTCATCATCGCGGGGCAAGTTTTTTGGGTTAGAAAGGCATACAGTATTCAAGAGCGTCAATTCAACGAGCACGTCACATTTGCCCTAACAGCTGTTGTGGATGAAATCCTCATCATGAATAAAGACTCTGCCGTCACCGAACCGGTAGTCCAAAAGGAAAGCAATTTCTTTATCGCCAACATCAACGATACTCCATCACCCTATCTCCTGGAAACCTTGTTGCGAGAGCAATTCGAACGCTACAATCTTACAGAGGATTTTGAATACGGTATTTATGACTGCTTTACCGACTCGATTGTCTTCGGGAGCCGTGTAGATATGGATAATCAAGACAATGATGTGCGCGCCGAAGCCACGCAAATTCGCGCCAAATTCACACCAGATGGACATTATTTCGGTGTACTATTTCCCAACAAAACAGCCACCATTCTCAAACAACTTGATTTTTGGATGTATTCAAGTGTAGTTGTTTTTCTGATTATTATTTTCTTTAGTTATACCATCTTCGTCATTCTTAAGCACAAGCGACTTTCCGAGGTGAAAAGCGATTTCATCAACAATATGACACATGAATTGAAAACGCCTATTTCTACCATCAGCCTTTCCGCTGAAGCGTTGTCCAATCCCAATATCATCTATCAACCGGATCGCTTTAAGCAATACATCACAATTATTAAGAATGAGAATCAACGATTACGAAGTCAGGTGGATAAGGTGCTTCAAATCGCCACGCTAACTCCGAAGAAAGTGAATGTGAAAATGGAGCGTATTGATCTGCATGACATTATTCTCAAAGCAACCAATACGTTTTCAGTGAATGTGCAAGAACAGGGAGGGAAATTGACCACAAAACTCAATGCCACATCACACTATATCAATGGTGACATTGTCCACATAACCAATGTGATATACAATCTTCTTGACAATGCACGAAAATACACGGAAAGAGAACCCGAAATTTGCATTGAAACAGACAACTCGGACAACAAAATAATAGTCAAAGTAAAAGACAATGGAGTGGGGATTAGCAAAAACCACTTCAGGATGATTTTTGATAAATTTTATCGAGTACCCACCGGAAACCTCCACAACGTCAAAGGTTTTGGTTTAGGTCTTTTTTATGTCAACACGATCATGAAAGTGCATAAAGCCAAAATTAGTGTGGAAAGTAAAGTAGGAGAGGGGAGTGTGTTTACACTGGAATTTAATAACGCTTAATTTTATGGAACTCGACAAGTCAATAGGCCCTAAAATACTACTCGTTGAAGACGATACCAATTTGGGTTTCGTGGTTCAAGATACCCTCAAAATGGAGGGTTTCAAAGTGCATCTCTGCAAGGATGGCAAAGAAGGGTTGCTTCAGTTTAATAAGGAAAATTATGACCTTTGCCTTCTCGATGTGATGATGCCGAAAAAGGATGGTTTCAGCTTGGCGGAGGATATTCGCAAAACCAATGCTGAAATTCCGATTGTTTTTCTCACGGCGAAGGGGATGTCAGAGGACAAGATCAAGGGATTCAAACTGGGAGCGGATGATTATATCACCAAGCCATTTTCTAGCGAAGAATTGATATTGCGTATTAAAGCTATTTTGAAACGCAATCCGACCCTCAAGGATGAACCTAAAGAAAAAAACCGATTCGACATTGGGGCATTTGTCTTTGATTTTCCCAACTACGAATTGCGCATTGGTGAAATCAAAAAGAAACTCACTAAAAAGGAAGCCGAATTACTCAAGCTACTCGCCGAACACCAAGATCAAGTGCTCGAACGCGAATTGATTGCAAACATGGTCTGGGGCGATGACAGCTATTTCGTGGGGCGAAGCATGGACGTATTCATCACAAAACTCCGCAAATACCTCAGCGACGATCCCAATTTGGCTATCGTCAATGTCCACGGTGTGGGCTTCCGATTGGAAAATAAAGCTTAATACTTCTCGGTCCACCCAAATTGGTCTTTGGTAATCTGATCTTGATTTTTTTCGAGATGAGTCAAGAACATTTGTGCCAATACACTAAGCTTTTTAGATTTCAACCAGATCAATCGCCAACGCGTTCGCATCGGCAGTCCAGGCGCTTCGATGAGGCGAACTTGTTTGCTTTTGAGTTCATCTTTTATTCCAATGAGCGGCATGATGGAAATACCCATGCCAGCCTTGATACACTGCAACACAGCTTCATTGCTGGTCAATTCAAAACGCTTCTGAGGTTGGATTTTTCTTTTCTTTAGGTATCGCTCCATAGCCGCGCGCGTTGCCGATCCTTGTTCGCGAAAAATGTAAGGGTGCTC
>JBMOFW010000225.1:0-4235 GCA_049318685.1 Flavobacteriales bacterium | reverse complement strand
AGTCCAGCGGAATGTTGTTGAGACTGGCGGGCAGGATGCCGCCCGAGGCACCACCGGGCAGGTAGGCATACAGCGCGTGCCCATCCAGCATGCCACCGCAGTATTCGTCGATGAGTTCCTGCACGGTAATGCCCGCAGGCGCAAGCTTGACGCCAGGGTGCTTGACGCGGCCGCTCACACTGAAGCTGCGAAGGCCCTGGCGGCCGTGGCGGCCGAAGCTGGTAAACCACTGTGGGCCGCGCTGCACAATGAAACAACTCCCGGATGGGCAGAGACTTTCTTGATGATCCTCATGAGTAGTGCGATATTAATGCTTATGATGGGCGTCGTTGGTGAGTATCTTTGGCGAAATTTTGATGAAACCCGGAAAAGACCTCTCTTCTTTATCGAATCAGACTCTTCCGAAAAAGAAGAATAAGTTGAAACAATTACTATGAAAGACGCCCTACCTACTTTGTCCATGATTGCGTTGTCTGCGGTGCTAGACTCGTACGCGGCATTTGTAGTCAAACTAAAATTCAACGAAATGGGAAAGATTGACTTTTCATCTTTCTCAGGATTCTTTGGCTATATGGGCCAATTTTTCAAATCACCATTACTGTTGTCCGGAATTATTGCTTTCGTTTGTGCTCCGGGTATCTGGTTTTTGGTTTTGAATAAAATTGAACTTTCCATAGGATATCCCATTCTGGTTGGGTTTCACTTGGTATTTGTGCTCGTATTTGGAGTGATTTTCTTGGATGAAGGTTTTACCTTGAATAAAATGATCGGAACGGCATTGATATTCTTGAGCCTTTATTTCTTCTATAAAAAATAAGCATGATGAGTAAGCGCATAAAACTTGGATTAGGTCAACTTTTGGTGGAAGGTGGCGAGCCAGATAGAAATATCGAACGAGCCATTACCATGATCGAAGATGCGGCGGCGCAGCAATGCGATGTGATCCTGTTGCCAGAAACGATGGACTTCGCCTGGACCCATCCCAGTGCACTTGATGAGGCGCAGCCCATACCGGGAAAGTATTCCAATATCTTTTGCGAACAAGCCGCCAAACACAATATTTGGATATGTGTTGGCCTCACGGAAAAGAAAGGAGAAAAAAATTACAATACTGCCTTGCTGATTAATCGTCAAGGCGAAATCATTTTGAAATATTCCAAGATCAATTTGCTGGAAGTGGAATTTCCCTTCTATGAAATTGGACAAACCCTCAATGTGGTAGATACCGAATTCGGGAAAATCGGAGTCAATATTTGCGCAGATAATTATTTTGATTCGTTGCCCATCGGACACGCTTTGGCGCGCATGGGAGCACAAGTTATATTATCCCCTTCTTCTTGGACAGTAGACTATTCTGTGACCGAGGAGGATGATCCCTATGAAGAAAAATGGTTGAAGCCTTACGAAGTTCTTTCAACTTATTATGGAATCATGGTAATTGGAACGACTTGCGTTGGCTACATTGTCGGTGGACCATATGAAGGCAAAAAAAGCATTGGTTGCTCTTTGATGGTTGGTCCCGATGGCGTGATGGGGCAAGGTAAATTCAATGAATTTGCCGGTGAATTGGTCGTAACGGAATTTGATGTGCCTGAGCGAAAAGAAAAAGGCACACAGATAGGAAAAATGCTTAAAGATCGCGGAGTGAAATTCGAACAACCTTTGAAATAAGAATGACTACTACTTATCAGCAATGTAACCGTTGCATCATGGATACCACCGTGCCGGGTATTACATTCAATGCCCAAGGAACGTGCAATTTTTGTGACCTTCATGATAAAATGGAGGCGCAGTTTCCATTGGGTGACGAAGGTGAACGAATTATTCAAAAATGGACAGCAAAGATTAAAGCTGCCGGTCAAGGAAAAAAATACGATTGTGTAGTTGGAATCAGCGGGGGGAGAGATAGCTCTTATACTGTTTGGTATCTGAAAAAAGTTTTGGGACTCAACCCCATTGCTGTGCACTTCAATGATGGTTTCGGAAACCCAGTGGCAGGAGAAAATATGGTGAAAGCCTGTCGTATTCTCGGCGTAGAATTGCGCACCATCACTTCCGATTGGAGAGAATCAAAAGATATCAAAATTGCTTTTCTCAAAGCGTCTACGCCAGATCTTGAAGAGGGCACGGACCTTGGAATCGCAACAGCCCTCTACGGTGTAGCCGCCAAGGAGAATGTGAAATACATCATTATTGGGCAAAGTTTCCGCACGGAAGGTATAGCCCCTCTTTCTTGGAACTTCCTCGACGGTAAGTATCTCAAAGCAGTACATAAAAAGTTCGGTACGGTGCCTCTTCGCCCATGGAAACCGGACGATCCCGGGTTTAATCTCGGCATCCGCGAAATGTTTTATTATTCAATTCAACGTGGTATTAAAACGGTGCCTTTGCTCTATTATCACAACTATGTGCGCAAAGACGTCGATGTATTGCTCGAACGCGAATTGCAATGGAAAAATCCGGGAGCACATTATTTCGATGATTTGTACATGAGTTTGATGTATCGATTGTATCGCACAAAATTCAATATTGATCGTCGTTTATTCAATTATAGCGCCTTGGTTAGAAGCGGTCAAATGCCGCGCGAGGAAGCTTTGGAGCGCGTAAAAACACCGTATGTGATTGAGGATCCAAAGATCATTGATTTGTGTATCAAACGTCTTGGAATCACTCATGAAGAGTTTGAAAAATATGCCGCTGCACCGCCAAAAACGTTCCGCGATTATCCGAATAATTACAACATGATTCGACTGTTTAGAATTCCGATATGGATCATGGCACGATTGAGTATAATCCCTGGATCTGCTTACGATAAATATTTCAATTGCGGAAAATAACTTCGCTCATGAATCCGCTGAAATGGTTGCCACAAAATACCTTCAAATGGATTGCGCTTGCGCTGATCATTAGAGCGGTTTTTTTTGTATATTTTACATTTGAATTTCAGCAGAATTGGTTGCCGGAATATATACATTATGGTTTCGTAATCGATCATAATGATACCTTCGGGTATTACATTCCTCTCGAAATGATGGCCGAGGGAAATGGGTATGGCAGTATTTGCAGAATGCCCGGGTTGGTCCCTATTTATTATCCAATTCGATTAATTCTTCCAGAGGAACCGACTAAAGCGGCTATTGTTGTTTTGCAATTTTTGACCAGCGCTGTAGCAGTGTGGGCGTTGGCTTTCGCTGCGTTTAAGTTTTCAGGATCAAACAAACTTTTTCGAATTGTATTTTTTATCACCGCTATTTCCACATTTATTTCAATTTGGGATCATGCGGCGATATCCGATAGTTTTTCAATCTCTTTTTTAATCTTTTCTATTTGGGGAATCGCGCAATTTGCGAGTACACGATCACTCAAATACGCCCTGATTTCAGGTGTTTTTCTAACTTGGTCTATATTCTTTCGACCTGCGCATATTCTTGTTTTTCCAGCCATGGCGTTTATCATCTGGGCCAGTTATGGTCTCAAATGGAGCGCTATCCCCAAAACGATTTTGGCCTCGCTCATTCTAGTGAGTTCTTTCCTCGTTGCTGATCTATTTTGGATAAAAAATAATTTTGAGAAAAAAGGCGAATTCATCTGGCTTCAAGCAGAGGATGATGATTGTTTTGGATCATTGCCTGAATACCACGTTGCTGTCCGCGATATGATTATCCAACGCGGAGGCGATTATCAAGAATGGTCTCCCAATACAGAATTGTCTTGGATTATTGATGGAGACTCGACCACAACTTTTTCTTTCAAAGAAGATTTTTTTACTTCACATTATCCTCTCGATAGTTTGCGTGAAATGAAAAAAATGTACACGAAGATTTATGATTCAACGCAAACATTTGAGGAATTAGAAACAGCAAAGCAGACGACTATTCGCTTGGCAAATGCTATGGCACAAGAGTACCGTTCGGAGCGTCCAGCAAATTATTATGTGTTCAATCGTTTAAAGTTGATGCGGATGTTTATTTTGAGCGGTCACTTGGATAATTTGCCCTTGCCTTCTCGCGAGAAAATGACCACTTTAGAATTTGCAGTCAAGGCGTTCTTTATGCTGCTTCTGCATTTGATTGTGGTACTTTATTTAATAGCAACAGTGCGTTTTCTGGTTGCGCGCAATTGGATAATGATAGGCATTGCTTTAGCTCCGCTAACGATTATACTCGTTATTGGAGGTGTTTTGGGATATGCAGAACAACGCTATCTAACACCAGCATATCCTTTTATGGTGGTGG
>JBMOFW010000224.1:0-4238 GCA_049318685.1 Flavobacteriales bacterium | reverse complement strand
GAATGCTGTTATTGATATTCTGAAGCCTTCTTCTTTCTACAAAGAGGGAAATGCACGCATCTACGAAGCAATCATGTCCCTATTTCAAAAAGGGGATCCAGTGGATATTCTTACCGTAACCCATGCTTTGCGCAAAACAGCGCAATTGGAATTGGTAGGTGGACCACTCTATATTTCTTCGCTGACCAATCGTGTGGCCTCAACAGCCAACGTTGAAACGCATGCTCGAATTATTGCTCAAAAGCATATTCAACGTGAATTGATTCGTATTTCTAATGAAATCATCAAGGATGCGTACGATGAAACTTCGGATGTCTTCGATCTTTTGGATAAAGCAGAAAACAATCTTTTTCAAGTAGCCGAAGGCAATATCCGCAAGAACTATGATAAGATGAGCGTGCTCATCAAAACGGCATTGGATCAGATCGAACTAGCGCGTCAAAATACCAGCGGAGTGAGCGGCGTGCCTACTGGGTTTACAGCGTTGGACCGTGTTACAGCGGGTTGGCAACGTTCGGATATGATTGTGGTTGCTGCGCGTCCCGGTATGGGTAAAACAGCTTTCGTTTTATCTATGGCACGCAACATGGCTGTTGAATTCCAAGTGCCTGTAGCCCTCTTTTCTTTGGAGATGTCGAGTGTTCAGCTTGTGCAACGTTTGATTGCAAGTGAAACAGAAATTGACGCGGAAAAACTACGAAAGGGAAATCTCGCCGATCACGAACTGCATCAACTACACCAGCGCATATCGCGTATTGCGGAGGCGCCAATTTTTATTGATGATACGCCAGCATTGTCTGTATTTGAACTTCGTGCTAAATGTCGCCGATTGAAAGCACAACATGGAATTCAAATGGTCATTATCGATTACTTGCAATTGATGACAGCAGGCGGTGACAATAAGTCGGGAAACCGCGAACAAGAGATTTCGACCATTTCTCGTTCGATCAAACAAATCGCTAAAGAACTGGATGTGCCGGTAATCGCTCTTTCACAATTGTCACGTCAGGTGGAAACCCGCGGAGGAGACAAGCGCCCGTTGCTTTCCGATCTTCGTGAATCGGGAGCGATTGAGCAGGATGCCGATATTGTGGCCTTTATCTACCGTGCCGAGTACTACGGAATCGACCAAGATGCGGAGGGTAACCCAACGCAGGGTAAAGCAGAAATCATCATCGCTAAACACCGTAATGGTTCATTGGAAGATGTACCCCTTCGATTTATCGGTCGATTGGCTAAGTTTACCAACCTTGACGGTTTCGATTATGACAATACGGATTACAATAAATCCGTTCAGGCCAATACATCTTTCATCAATCCGGCCCAAAATGGCGGTGGTTCTACTACCATCACGGTATCTTCAAAATTGAATACCATGTTGGATGACGATGAACCATTCGATTATGGTGGTGATCCGGCTCCGTTTTAATTAAATTTGTTGTGGCGCGATGGTTGCGCAGGAGTTCGATTATGAAAAAGTGGCTAATCATCTTTTTATTGTCCATGACAACGACAATGTCTTTCGCAGGAAAGATTCTGATTCCTATGGACGATTCGCAAACCAATCATCTGAAAGCATATGGTATTGCGTATTGGATATTGGAAAATAAAATAAATATTGAATGGTTGCTGAACTACCGCGGAGGTAGTTTTTTAATCGATAATTATCCCGATATCACCAAGGAATGCAGCATTCGTGGCGTTAGTTTTCAAGTCATTGCTGACGTGCAAGCACAAGCGATCTACGACGAAATCGCTGATCCGGAGGTCAATATGGAGCGTGTTAAGCTCGAGGTAGCCCCGAAAATTGCAGTCTATTCTCCCCCCGGAAAACAACAATGGGACGACGCGGTGACGCTTGTATTGACGTACGCAGAGATCCCGTACACCGTGGTTTATGACCGCGAAATTATCAAAGGAGAACTGCCTAAATACGATTGGCTTCACCTACACCATGAAGATTTTACTGGACAATACGGTAAGTTCTATGCCTCATTCAGAAGTGCGGCGTGGTATCAAGAAGAAGTGCGCTCTCAAGAGGCTCTTGCAACAGAATTGGGATTTGCAAAAGTCTCTGAAATGAAACGCCAAGTAGCTGTCAATATTTACAATTTTGTGGTTGGTGGTGGTTTCTTATTTACCATGTGCAGTGGAACGGATAGCTTTGATATTGCGTTGGCGGCTCAGGGCATTGATATAGTTGAATCTGTTTTTGACGGTGACGCGAGTGACCCGCAAGCGCAACAAAAATTGTCATTTGACAACGGCTTGGCCTTTAGAGATTATCGCATAGATAAAAATCCGATGGTTTATGAATTTTCGACCATTGATGCTACTGAGGATCACAATAAACTCGGTGAGAAAAATGATTTTTTCACCTTATTTGATTTCTCAGCCAAATGGGACATTATCCCTACAATATTGACACAAAATCACACGCAAGTGATTCATGGATTCATGGGGCAAACAACGGCATTTCGTGAGCAATACATAAAGACCAATGTCACCGTTATGGGGGAAACCAAGAGTCTCAAATCGGCCAAGTATGTTCATGGTGAAATAGGGCAGGGGCAATGGACCTACTACGGGGGGCACGATCCTGAAGACTATCAGCATCGCGTTGGTGATCCGCCAACAGATTTGAATTTACATCCCAATTCAGCCGGCTACCGATTGATTCTCAATAATATTCTCTTTCCAGCAGCGAAACGCGAGAAGCAAAAGACGTAGATCAATCCAACATTTTGGCGGAAATGATTTGGTCGCCAATTTTTAAATCCTCGGCAAAGTCAATTCCTGAGATGACTTGTCCAATAATTGTATATCGCCCATCCAAGCGCGGTGTTGGCAAGTAGGTAATAAACCACTGACAACTCTCTGTATCCTGGCCCGAGCTCGCTAAACCTACCGTACCACGGATATAGGTCAAATCACTGAATTCGGAACGAATCGTATAGTCTGTTGAGCCCATTCCTGTGCCGATAGGGCAGCCGGTTTGCACAACGAAATTGGGGACAACACGATGTATGAATTTACCATTGTAGAAACCATCATTGATCAATTTCACCATATTAGCCACCGAGCCAGGGGCTTTCTCTACATTCAATTGCATGGTGAAAGAACCAACATTGGTTTCGAAAGTTACTTTTTGATCGGGGGCAATGGATTTGACCAACTCCCAATCAATGCGGTGCTTTAAATCTGCTTTCGCATGTTCTTTTTGCTCCATTCCTATGGCATTGATGGCGTCCACCAAATGATTGTAGGTCTCGATCTCTGCAGGTAGTTTGAGTCGTTTGAGTGCTTCAATAAGCAAAGGAGAAGTGGTTTGAGCGAGTGATTTTTCTAATTTATTTTCACTCAAATATATTCCTAACAGATCCAATACCCCGATATCATTTGTAGCTAAAGCGGCATCTATCAGTTCTTTCATTGTTGGCTTCATGGACACCAAAGCTTCCATGCAGGCATAACGAACAACCGGGAAAGGAGAAGCTTTCAACTCATTCATCAATCGCTCTGCTGTGTTTGCGGCAGCAGCCGAGGCCTTGATAAAAAATGCTTTTTCATAATCAGATGTGGCTGATTTCATGGCGTTCCAACACGCTTCACCATTGCTGTCCATACCGCAGAGAATCGCCAATCGCGCTAACTCGGCCCGAACAATTGCAGGTTTGTTTTGACAGGCCAAGGTGATGGCCTCCCAATCATTTTTGTAGCCTATTTTTTCAATAGCCTCTAGCGCTGTAATTACCACTTTTGGATCGCGATGACCGAGGATAGGAAGCAATTGTTTGGCATTCGCTTTTTTTCGTGCGGCGATGCCTTGTAAAGCGGCTATCGCATTGTGCGGCTGAGATGAGGGACTTGAGGCAAAGCCAAGCAACAATTCATCGGTTTTTTTATCTTCAATGCGCGAAATACCCTGAATGAGGAATGTTTTGAGTTCAGTATTGTTTTCCTGAGAGACCCAATTGAACATGTATTCTTTGTTCTCATCGAGCCATTGTTGTGGACCACGAGCGATGGCTTGAGCGGCCACATTACGGGTGTGCTCATCGCCACTGTATATGATATTTCTTAAACGATTTGCAAGCGACATGTAATGGATTTTTTTACTATGCAATTGCAAAAGCATGGTAGCAAATCCAAGTTGGGTATTATCATCATCTGTAGGAACATTGAACATGGTCTGCTCAAATGGGGTTGTCATTTCCACTTCATCATAAAATCCTCCG
>JBMOFW010000223.1:0-4269 GCA_049318685.1 Flavobacteriales bacterium | reverse complement strand
ATAAAGGAGTCGACGGTGAAACCTATTGCATTGGCGGCAACAATGAGTGGAAAAACATTGATCTCGTGCATATGCTCATCAAGCTTGTTGATCAAAAATTGGGTCGAGCAGAAGGTGAAAGCTTGAAGCTCATTACCTATGTGAAAGACCGCGCCGGGCACGACATGCGCTACGCCATTGACGCCACAAAAATCAAAAATGAATTGGGTTGGGAACCTACTCAACCATTTGAAGACTTGCTTTCGAAGACAATTGATTGGTATCTTGCAAACGAAAACTGGTTAAATAATGTGACTTCCGGAAACTACCGGAGTTACTACCAGTCGCAGTATGAGCAGCGATAATCATGAGTTTTTTCAAAATATTCAAGCAAAATAAAGAAGCAGAAAAAAAGCTACCACCGCTCGATTTCGGATTGATCGGGGTAGATATGCACAGCCATTTGCTTTTTGGAATCGATGATGGTGCCCCGACAGTGGAGGATTCCATTCAATTGATCAAAGAGTTGATGGCGCTTGGATACAAGCGTTTTATTACCACACCGCACATTTATAGGGATTTGTATTTCAACTCACCCGACACCATTCTTCCTAAATTGGATGCTGTGCGTCAGGCCTTGAAAGAAAATCAAATTGACGTGCAGCTGGATACCGCTGCGGAGTATTTTCTCGATGAACATTTCGAAGAGTTGATTGAAAAAGAAGAATTGCTCACATTCGGAGATCGTCATGTCTTGTTTGAAATATCATTCGACTCAGAACCACCGATGCTGAACCGAGCGATATTTAATATGCAGTTGCGCGGCTACAAACCGATTCTTGCCCACCCAGAGCGCTATGAATTTTGGCATCGCGATTTTGATCGCTATCGATCGTTGGCCGAACGCGGCGTGCTTTTGCAAGTGAATATCAATTGCCTCACCGGTCACTATGGACCTCAAGTAAGGCGGATTTCAGAGAAAATGATCGATGAAAAATTGGTCAGTTTTTTAGGGACAGATTGCCATCATTTGGGGCATATCAACTTGACCAAACAGGCCTCAGAACTGCCCTATTTGCATAAGGCAGTCCTATCGGGCCAATTGAAAAATCTTTCGTTGTAATAATTAGGAACCCACTTCAGCGAGACGCACTTTCAGTCCGTCCAGCTCGTTGCTGAGGTGAATTTGACAACCGAGTCGGCTGTTGTTTTTCACAAAGAATGCTTGATCGAGCATCGCCTCCTCATCGTCGTTGCGCGGCGGCAAAGCATGATCAGAAAGAATATACATGTGGCAGGTAGCGCACATGGCCATGCCACCGCAGGTTCCTTCCACAGGAAGCTCATACGATTTGCAAAGCTCCATCATATTCATGTTCATATCGGTGGGTGCTTCGAGGGTATGCTCCACTCCTTCCCGATCGACTACCGTTACATTAATGATATTCTCCATACGGTGTTTTTAGAAACCATTTACCCCGTTTACCGTGGTATATTTCAATACATAATTTTTATTTGGATAAATGCGTTTGAAAGCGCTTTGCACCATCAATGTTCCTTCATGGAAACCACAAAGAATCAATTTCAATTTGCCGGGATAGGTATTGATGTCGCCAATGGCGTATACGCCAGGAATATTGGTGCTATAATCAAACGTATTTACTTCAATTGAATTCTTGTCGATGTTCAATCCCCAATCAGCAAGAGGACCGAGCTTCGGAGACAGACCAAACAAAGGCAACCAGTGGTCCGTTTCCATCATTTCTTCACTTCCATCTTGGTGACTAATCTTCACAGCGCGCAATACATCGTCGCCTTCTACGCCAACGACTTCAGCATCCGTCATCAACACGATTTTGCCTTCAGCCGCCATGTCCATCACTTTTTGAACGCTATCTGGGTGACCACGGAAACTTTGGCTGCGGTGAATCAACGCCACAGAAGCTGCGCCATTATTGATCAAATAGATCGACCAGTCCAATGCCGAGTCGCCACCACCACTAATCACCAAACGCTTGCCCTTATACATTTCCGGATTGCGCACGATATACTCGATGCCTTTATCTTCGAAATCGTTGATATTCGAGATTGGCGGTTTGCGTGGTTCGAAGCAGCCTAAGCCGCCTGCAATTGCAATCACCGGTGCTTTGTGAATTGTACCGCGCGAACCGGTAACAATGAAAAACTGACCGTCTTCGGTTTTTTCGATGATTTCAGCGCGTTCGCCCAAGGTGAACCCGGGCTTGAACGGTTCTGCTTGTTTCATCAAATGATCAATCAAGTCTCCCGCCAATACTTCAGGGAATCCGGGAATGTCGTAGATGGGTTTTTTAGGATAAATCTCGGTGAGTTGTCCCCCCGCTTGCGGGAGCGCGTCGATCAAGTGGCAACGCAATTTGAGGAGTCCTGCTTCAAAAACGGTGAATAAGCCTACCGGGCCGGCACCGATGATCAGGATATCTGTTTCTATCATAATGTTGTTTCTAAATGCGGCGCCAAGTTACCAACGCCCTTCGTCGTTTTTGCGTGATTGTAATCACCAAAGTAAACCGAAAAAACTGATTTTTGTTCGCTCGGATATTGAAAATCAAAATGCCGGGGCAACAGCCTCCACTGCTTTGATTTCAGGCACAGCAGCGCGGATAGCTCCTTCCACACCAGCCTTCATGGTCATGGTGCTCATGCTGCAAGTGGTGCATGCTCCATGCAAGGCCACGCGTGCAGTGAGGTCATCGGTCACTTCCACTAAGGTGATACCGCCACCATCTGCTTCGAGATAGGGACGAATAGCTTCTAGAGAGTCGTTTACCTTTTTAAATAATTCGCTATTCGACATGTTAATTGGCTTCTTGAGGAGAGGTTACTTTTTTACGGAATGGAAGCATTCGCATTTCGCGTTCAAAGTTATTAAGTATTTCATCTAAATGCTGAACTGCGAGTGTTCCTTCTTGCAAAATCGCCGGACGGCCCGCATCTCCCGCCTCGCGAATACTTTGAATCAACGGAAGTGGTCCCAAATAAGGCACTTGCAATTCTGCGGCAAGGTTTTTCACACCATCTTTTCCAAACAAATAGTATTTATTCTCGGGAAGTTCGGCTGGTGTAAACCACGCCATATTCTCTACCATGCCCACCACAGGTATTTCGATGCCCTTGAGCGCAAACATGGCCACGCCCTTGCGTGCATCGGCCAGCGCCACATCCTGAGGAGTGCTCACTACCACCGCTCCATCGAGCGGCAACGTTTGCACGATACTCAAATGAATATCTCCCGTACCCGGAGGCAAATCAATCACCATATAATCCAATGGTCCCCAATACGCATCGTTGACCAATTGATTGATTGCCTTATTCGCCATAGCCCCGCGCCAAACAATCGCTTGATCGAGGTCAGCAAAAAAACCGATCGACAAAATTTTCACGCCGTATTGTTCCACCGGTTCGATGACATTGCGTCCTTCGTGATCGATGATACGTGGCTTTTCGTGTAGCAGATCGAACATGGTGGGTACTGACGGACCGTAGATATCCGCGTCAAGCAAGCCCACTTTATATCCTCTTCGCGCGAGTCCAACTGCCAGATTAGAAGCGATTGTTGATTTACCCACACCACCTTTACCGCTGGCTACAGCGATAATGTGCTTGACGCCCGGCAACACTTTGCGCAATTCTCCGTTGCGATCATCTCCACTAATCGCCAGCACATCCACCTTCACTTGAAACTCCGTTCCAAGCGTACGATGAATAGCAAATTCCACCGCTTCTTGCATGCGCAGTTTACTGTGCATAGCGGGGTTGCTCACCTTTACTTCGAGGGAAATTGTATTTCCTTCCGCACTGATGATTTTCACCAATCCCAACGCCACGATATCTTTCTTCAGATCCGGCTCAATCACGCCCGCGAGGGCATCCAAAATAGCTTGTTTCGATACTGCCATAATTCCTCCGCCGCAAATATACGGCACAGGACGTTCGCTACGCTCACTACAGGACGCGCGGCCTTCGGCCTTGCTACGGGACGTCTCGCCTCCGGCGAGACTACGGGACGCTCGCTGCGCTCGCTACGGGGATCGGGAAGGGATTGAGGTTTGGGGGCAGAGCGAAGCGAAGCGCAACCTACGCACATCGGAGCGAAGCTCCGTACACACCCGCACCAGCGGGTTACACACCTGCGTTAGCAGGTTACACCCTCCGCGAAGCGGAGGTACACCGCCGGCAGCTCACTCCTGCGGCAAAACAGACAAACACTCCCCCGGCGAAATCCCCCGGCTTGCGGGTTACTTTTTTATC
>JBMOFW010000222.1:0-4293 GCA_049318685.1 Flavobacteriales bacterium | reverse complement strand
CCCCAACCTTTGGAAAAATGAAGAGGATGAAGGTGGAAAAAACATGCATGAGGAAGACTTCATGGCAGGTCAACTGAAGCGATTGGGCCTTGATGTGAAATGGAGTTACAATAAGATTACTCAACTTGCCGCGGGCAAAAAACTCGCCGATAATTTTTCAAATCTGATGACCAATCAGGTCAATTTTATTGTCTACAACTTCGTCGACATGTTGAGCCATGCGCGAACCGAAATGGAAGTGATTAAAGAATTGGCTGATGATGAGCCCGCATATCGCTCCATCACCTCATCGTGGTTTGATCATTCGCCTTTGTTAGAAATATTAAAAAAAGTAGCAGACAACAATTGCAAACTCATCATCACCACTGACCACGGAACAGTGCGTGTAGATAATCCAATCAAGGTTGTAGGCGATCGCAACACCAATACAAATCTGCGTTACAAACAAGGAAAGAATCTCAATTATAATCCCAAGGAAGTATTTGAAATTCGGAATCCGGCGGATGGTTTTTTACCAAAAACCAATGTGAGTACGGCATATATTTTTGCCCAAAACAGCGATTTCTTTGTTTATCCAAACAATTATAATCACTTCGTCAACTTCTATCAGCATACATTCCAGCATGGAGGTATTTCGATGGAAGAAGTGCTCATCCCCATCATCTCGTTATCTGCAAAATGACCGAGGTTGTGGTGAAATATAAAGCGTGTTCGCTAGATGAAATGGAAAAAGTGGTATCCACATTCGCTACCGTTTTTCCGGAACCTGTAGTAGTACTGATGGATGCAGCAATGGGATGCGGAAAAACCACATTTGTCAATGCCTTTGCTAAAATGAAAGGCGTGGATGAAAGTTCGAGTCCAACATTTGCTTTAGTCAACGAGTATAAAGGAAATGAAGGATGCGAGATCCTTCATTTCGACTTATATCGTTTGAATGACCAACGAGAGCTGATGGATATAGGGTTTGACGAATACCTAGATCGATCAGCTTATATTTTTATCGAATGGCCCGAATTAGCCCGTCCGTGGATTAATTTTCCACACGTAGAACTGACCATTGAAATGAACGATCAATGTCGTGAGATTCAATGGAAGTACGTTCAAGCTTAGTGATGCGCAGGCGCATCGTGCATTTCACCGGCTGGGGCTGCATGCATTTCACCGTGCGGAGTTGATTCAACTTGACCGGAAGTATCAATAGCATGACCTGTAGTATCACCTTCTTCGTGATGAACAACCATTTCTACTTTCTTTTCAGAAACAGGAACAGCGCCAGATAAACGCTCTTTGTTTCCAACTGTTTTGTCGTTTTGACCAATGAAATAAAGAGCTAAAAGGAAAGCTGCGGGAATAATGATCCAAAGCATTGCCGAACCAGGCTGTTTGTTTTCGTGACTTGACATTGTAAAAAAGGGTTAGTAATAATGGGCGAATTTATACGATATTTTCTTACTTTCGAAATCCGATATAAGCTACCTGTATGGATAATAAGAAAGAGTCGATCAGAGCCCTTGCAAAAGAGGCGATTCTGATGCCCCAAGAAGAACTTTTGGCGGTTTCTAGAAGGAAATTTCACCTTGTGATCGGCATTCCGAAAGAAACATCTTATCAAGAAAGACGTGTAGCTCTTGTTCCCGAAAGTGTCGCTTTATTGGTCGCTAATGGTCATGAAGTGATTGTCGAAACCAATGCAGGGAAAGATTCCAACTTCCAAGATCATGATTACAGCGAAGCCGGAGCGCGTATTGTCTACAGCCCAGAAGAAGTATACAAGGCCGACATGATTATGAAAGTAGCTCCTCCAAGCTTAGCTGAAATCGAACTCATGCAGGGCAAACAAACGCTTATTTCGGCCTTGCATTTACCAGTTCAGAAAGCGGAGAATTTCAAAATGCTTGCTGCCAAAAAAATCACGGCCATAGCATGGGACTTTATCAAGGATGAAACGGATATATTCCCCGTGGTGCGCGCTATGGGTGAAATAGCCGGAAATACATCAGTACTCATCGCGGCAGAATATCTCAGCCATAGTCAAAATGGGCAGGGATTGATGTTCGGTGGAATTTCCGGAGTCAAGCCCACCGAAGTAGTCATCATCGGAGCAGGAACCGTCGCCGAGTTTGCTGCGCGTGCAGCTATCGGACTGGGTGCTTCTGTCAAACTTTTCGACAATAGCATCTACCGTCTCCGACGCATTCAAAATGACTTGGGTATGCGTCTATGGACCAGCACCATTCAACCCATCGAATTGGCTACGGCGCTAAGCACTGCAGATGTTGCCATCGGTGCTATGCATACCTCAAAAAACCGCACACCTATCATCGTATCTGAAGATATGGTGAGCAATATGAAATATGGTTCTGTAATTGTCGACATCAGCATCGACCAAGGCGGATGCTTTGAGACTTCGCGTGTGACCACGCATGACAAGCCTGTATTCAAAGAGCATGGCGTCATCCATTACTGCGTGCCCAACATCGCTTCTCGCGTTTCTAGAACGGCATCTTACGCCTTATCCAATATTTTTGCACCGATACTACTGAGCATGGGCGATGAAGGCGGCATTGTGAATCTTGTCCGCACCCATGAAGGCTTTCAGCACGGCGTGTACATGTACAATGGCGTAGTCACCAATGAAGGAGTTGCTGGCATGTTCGATTTGTCGTGGAAACCGCTCAAACTGCTTATTTCGGCGTTTTAATTATCCGCGAACTTTCGCTCCAAGCTTTTCATCCAATGCTTTGCGTATGCGCTCCATAGCGGTATCTACCTGCTGGTCGGTCATCGTTTTTGAAGCGTCTTGAAGTATAAAACTCACCGCGTAAGACTTCTTGCCCGCATCGAGATTTTTCCCTTCATACACATCAAACAATCCAACTTGGCGCAACAACTTACGCTCAGATTCAAATGCCGTTTTCTCAATATCTGCAAAACGCACTTGCTTATCGAGCATCAAACTTAAATCGCGTCGCACTGCAGGATACTTTTCTGGAGCTTTATACTGAATAGCCTGAGAGGGCAATACATTCATAATGGTTTCCCAATTCAATTCCGCATACAAAACATCATTTTTCACATCAAATGTTTTGTTGAAAGCAGCATTGACTACCCCCACTCGACCGAGTGTTTTCTTTCCAAGCGAATACACAAGACCATCCGACCATTGGGCCGAATCAGCGGAAGTGGCGCTCCATCCAGAAACTCCGCAGATGCGCAAAATACCCTCTACAACACCTTTGATATCGGCAAATGAAACGGTGTCAGTATTTGTATTCCAAGACTCCGGTGCACGACGACCGCTCAACCACATGCCCAACATTTGATGCTCCAGATACTTGCCATCTACTTTGTGATATACTTTGCCAAATTCAAAGATGCGCAAGTCAGGGCTCTTGTGATTTTGATTGAGCGCTATACTTTCCATTCCACCAAAAAGCAAGGAATGACGCATAATGCCTAAATCCTGACTCAATGGATTAAGTAATTCAACTGTATTTTCTTTAGTGAATCCTTCGTCTTCGATCAATTCGGCATACTTCATTTTTGTCAACGACATACACATGATTTCATTGAAACCACATGACGCCAAGTAGTCTGCAACACGATTTTGAATGCGCTCGTGATCTGGCTTTGGAGCGAAAGACAAAGAACTATTCAACCCTTTCGGGAAAGCAATATTATCATAACCATAGATGCGCAGCACATCTTCAATCACATCTGCCTCGCGTGTTACATCTACACGATAATGAGGTACAGATAACTTCAGGGCAAATTCATTTTCTTCAACAATTTGAATCTCCAAATCGGTAAGAATTTGCTTTACGCGAGAACGATCGAGTACTTGCCCAATCAAACGGTCGCAGTTGGCCCATTTAAAGTCTACAAGTTCACGGGTGATCTCTTGAGGGTAATGATCAAACACATGTGACGTGACCTCGCCGCCTGCACATTCCAAAATCAAATCCACTGCGCGATTTAATGCCCACAGCGTAATTTCTGGATCAGCACCTCGCTCAAATCGGAAAGACGCATCCGTATGCAATCCATGACGGCGGGCAGTTTTGCGCACGACTACCGGATTGAAATAAGCACTTTCGATGAAGACAGCGCTGGTGGTTTC
Source organism: Flavobacteriales bacterium (assembly GCA_049318685.1). Classification (GTDB taxonomy): domain Bacteria; phylum Bacteroidota; class Bacteroidia; order Flavobacteriales_D; family Sanyastnellaceae; genus JAIXWP01. The sequence goes on along the minus strand of JBMOFW010000222.1, from coordinate 170 downwards.
ACTTACCCCAGAATTCAATCCGCCAAAGACACCGGCGATGCACATCGGTTTAACAGCATCACAGATGATCAAGTCATCTGCAAATAATTTCCGTTCTGTGCCTTCGAGTGTCGTGAAAGCTTCACCTTCTTGGCCCTTGCGCACAACTACTTTTCCACCTTCAATTTTAT
>JBMOFW010000221.1:0-4303 GCA_049318685.1 Flavobacteriales bacterium | reverse complement strand
TCGCTTACGTAGGTGGCGGCGATGGCATACATTGCACCTACAACGGCGGCGCCGCCACTCATATCGCACTTCATTTCGTCCATTGAACCAGGGGTTGGTTTGAGGCTCAAACCACCTGTATCGAATACAACACCTTTGCCGACCAATACAATTGGCTTTTTATTCTTCGCATTTTTCGGCTTGTATTCCATGATGGTGAATGTGGGCGGATCAATGCTTCCGCGATTTACACCTAACAAACCGCCCATTTTGTGGGTTTCGATTTCTTTTTTATTGAGCACCTTCACGGTGAAACCGGCGTCTTTTCCGGCTTTCTGCATTTCTTTCGAAAACTGCACCGCAGTGAGATAGGATACCGGTTCGTTAATGAGGTCGCGTGCTACGCAAACACCATTCACCACATTGAACAATTCAGGCAGGGCCTTGTCGTCCAAACCGGGGTCTTGAACAAATAGATTTTTGAGGCTATGGGTTTTATCTTTTTTGTCTTTGAAATATTTCAGAAACTGATAATTGCCTAAAGCCGCACCTTCAGCCATGGCGAGAGAAGCTGCCGTGTTGCCTGATTCATTGATGATCTGCAAATTCTCTGAATTCGCGGAGCAAGCTAGGGCTTGCAATTCCTTTCCTTTGGCGCGCCATCCTTCGATTTGGTCGGGCGTGGCCGACTTGGCATCAACCACGATATAACGGGTATGCTTGCCCAAATCGTTGAAGTTGATTACGTCTTTTCCAGAAACTACTTCTGATTTGAGGTAAGTGAGTTGGTCTTTGCTCAACCCTTTCGTTTTACCGGCAGATTCTTTTGAAACCAGCACCGCGAGCACATTCGCAGTAGCATTTAACTTTGAATTCTGAATTTTCATGCCCAAATATACTAAGATAGTGTGCTAGAATGCTAGTATGCTAGTGTGCTAGAGGTAGACTTTAGATCAACAGGTAAAAAGATCTTTAGATCAACTAATCTCTCTAAGAGTCTTTGAAATCCACGTTCCCGTTCTTATTCTCTTTGATTACATTTGCTCCAAACTATATTGATATGATGAAATCTCTCGTTGAAGCTTTTCCGCAACATTTGCGCGAAGCATTGGTAATTGGTCGCAACGCCCAATTCAACATTCCGAATAAATCATTCGAAAACGTCGTGATCTCTGGTCTTGGTGGATCAGGCATCGGCGGTAAGATCGTTTCGCAGATTGTAGGTGAAACCTGCAAACTGCCAATCATCTGCACCAATGACTACGTTCTTCCTGAATTCGTGAGTGAAAAAACACTCGTGATCATCTCTTCTTACAGCGGTGATACCGAAGAAACCGTTGCTGCTTTTCATGAAGCACGCCAACGCGGCGCCGAAATAGCGTGTATCACCAGCGGTGGTAAAATTGCCGGTTTCGCCAAAGAGCATAACCTCAATTGTATCATCATCCCCGGCGGAAATCCTCCGCGCGCTATGTTCGGTTACAGCGCGATCCAACAATTCTTTGTACTCCGCGCCTATGGCTTGATCGATGGTTCGTTCGAGCAATCGGTTGAAAATAGCATCAGACTGATTGAAGAAAATATCGCTGAAATCCGCCAGATTTCTCGCGAGGTAGCAGAGAAAATTGTTTCACGTATTCCTATTCTCTACACTGAAGCTCAATACGAAGGATTGGCAATTCGCTGGAGACAGCAAATCAACGAAAACAGCAAAATGCTATGCTGGCACCACGTATTTCCGGAAATGAACCACAATGAATTGGTGGGCTGGACAGGCGGCGATAACCGCGTAGCTGTGCTTCTCATCCGCAACGAAGACGATCACAAACGTTCACAAATCCGCATGGAGTTGTGTAAAAAGTTGATGGGCGAAAAATGTGATACCATCATCGAGTTGTGGTCTAAAGGTTCGAATCGCGTTGAACGCACGCTTTATCTCAATCACCTTGGCGATTGGCTCAGCATCGATTTAGCTGAATTGCGCAATGAAGATGCGGTGGCAATTCCGGCCATCATTTTCCTCAAAGGTGAATTGGCGAAAGTGTAATGGAAGAGGCCAAGCGTAATGTTATTTTTCGTGATCTCGGACGCTTTGATTACAAGGCGTGTTGGGATTATCAAGAGAAAATATTTGGTGAAAATTGCGAGATCAAACTCGAAAATCGCCGACGTACGGATGGCCTTGAGACCCCTACCACTGATTATTTACTTTTTGTAGAACACCCACACGTTTATACCCTTGGTAAAAGCGGAGATGTTAAAAATCTCCTCTTGGACGAAGAAGGGCTTCAACGTGTGGGTGCTTCATATTATCCCATCAATCGAGGTGGTGATATCACTTACCACGGTCCGGGACAGATTGTGGGGTATCCTATTTTTGACCTGGAGCATTTTTTTACCGACATCCATAAGTTTTTGCGCTATCTGGAGGAAGCCATTATACTCACCTTGGCGGAATATGGCATTAAAGCCGGTAGAATCGACGGATTGACCGGTGTGTGGCTAGACGAGGAGGATCCGAAGAAAGCACGCAAAATCGCCGCTTTGGGGGTGAAATGCAGTCGCTGGGTCACCATGCATGGTTTCGCTTTTAATGTCAACACAGATTTGACCTATTTTAAGAATATTATTCCCTGCGGGATTGATGATAAAGAAGTGGCCTCAATGCACACCGAGCTAGGTCGTGCATTGGATGTCGAAGAGGTAAAAAACGTACTGAAATCAAAAATAGAATTGGTTTTTGGTGCGGCGCTGGTGGATGAAATCAAAAATGGATGACGGTTTCCCATCATCCATTCGCATGATCAAAAATCTAAAGTCTTATTTCACTTGCGCTACCACTCCGGCAAGACCTTGGTAAGATTGCATTTCCATTTTTATCGACCCCACTAAAATCTTCGCTTGGGCAAGAATTGGAATTTTATTTACGTCGTCCGTTACCCAAACACTTAAGTCTTCTTCTTTCTTGAAAACACGTCCTTTTTGAACAACAGGCGCAAAACGAATGCACTTGAAAGTACCTGCGTCTACCTTGATGGTTTCGCGTCCCAAAAATTTCATTTTTAGCGGGTAAATTTCGCCGTCTACAACAGTCATGATGGTGATGATATCGCCTTTCTTTTTGCCGCTGTAGTCGAGTGTACGCGCATAGAAATAGGCACTAAGCATGTCTTGAACAAAGTCGGGTGTAGCAAAAGATTCGTTTTTTTCGTCTTTGTAGGCGCGCTTGTCCTGATAAAAAGTATAGTCTTGGTTGATCTTATAACCACCTTCATCTACTTTACGGATAAAGCGGTGGGGAAAGATACCTTGTTTATCAATATATGTTTCATAACGGTCACGCACTTTAAAGAACCAGTCAAATGAACCGATGCTTTTTCCTTCGCCTACCACATGATACGCTTCACGATTGCCGAATTTATATGGGCTTTCTTCCACAGAAATAGTCGCTGTTCCTGCGTTAACCAAGCCATAGTGAATACGGTAGGTCACTTTTTCACCTGCACGAAACGCATTGTTTGTCACATTGCGATAACCCAATGCAGGGAGGTTTTCGATTTTAACTTTGGGAGGTTTAGTCGCTTGTGCAAACCCAGTTTGCAACATCAAAGTCAAGGCGCAAAAGAGAAAAATCTGTTTCATGCTCGCACGTTTTCAAATTGCTTGCCAAAAAGTTCAGTGTTCAGTGTTCAGAGTTCGGGGTTCAGAGTTCAGAGTTCGGTGTTCCATCAATCTAGCACACTTTCACACTAGCATACTTTCAAACGGTGGCGATACACTTGAGCTCGATGGCGATCGGAGTGGGGAGGGAGTTGATTTCCACTGTCGTGCGGCATGGCTGAGCATCTTTAAAGTACTCCGCATACAAGCGATTGTACGTGTGAAAATCACGCTTCATATTCACTAAGAAAACAGTCACATCGACCAGATTTTCCCATTTCGAACCGCTTTCTTCCAAGATTGTGCGCACGTTTTGAAATACGCTGCGGCATTGAGCTTCAAAGTCGAATTCCAAAAAATTCCCGTTTTTATCAAGCACAAGTCCAGGAACACCACTGTCCGTCGCATCACTGCCGGCCACACGTGGACCAACGCCACTCAGGAACAATAAATTGCCCACTCTGCGGGCGTGTGGATAAGCCCCCACAGGTTTGGGTGCTTTGTCGGTAGATATCTTTTGGTCTGACATAAGGCAAAGGTACAAATGAGGTTTGGATGTTGGAAGGTTTAAATGTTCACTAACTGAGTGTTCAGTCAGCTATTTGCTTATTGCCTGAAGCGTGTGGCTTGCAGCCTGCAGCCAAAGTCTATTCCTGGCGGCCGA
>JBMOFW010000220.1:0-4306 GCA_049318685.1 Flavobacteriales bacterium | reverse complement strand
AGAGGACCTTTCTCTAGTACGAGAGGACCGGGAAGGACGTACCTCTGGTGTATCAGTTGTGGCGCCAGCTGCAGTGCTGAGTAACTATGTACGGACGAGATAAGCGCTGAAAGCATCTAAGCGCGAAACTCACCTCAAGATGAGACTTCATTGAGAGTCGTCAAAGATGATGACGTTGATAGGTTGCAGGTGTAAAGACAGTAATGTCAAAGCCAAGCAATACTAATTACTCGAATGCTTATTATATAAAAACTCTATCAATATATCTACCTTTTTTAGGTGACTATAGCGTAGGGGTACACCTCTTCCCTTTCCGAACAGAGAAGTTAAGCCCTACAGCGCAGATGGTACTTGGGTAACACCTGGGAGAGTATGTCGTCGCCGCTTTTAAGAAAACCCCGTCGATTCGACGGGGTTTTTTTTTTGAGTCATTTTTTTTTTCATTCCTATTTTTACACCCATGAACTACACCGTAGCCATCGTCGGAAGACCAAATGTCGGTAAATCAACCCTATTCAATCGCCTCACCGAAACTCAAGAAGCGATCGTAGAACCTACCGCCGGAGTTACCCGTGACCGGAAATACGGCGAATGTAACTGGGGAAACAAAAACTTCATCGTTATCGATACCGGTGGCGTCGTTACAGACTCCGCAGATGTCTTCGAACTCGATATCAATCAACAAGTCAATCTGGCTGTTGAAGAAGCAAACCTCGTTTTGTTTATCGTTGATGTGCGCGAAGGACTCACCGAATGGGATAAAAATGCGGCCAACCTACTCCGCCGCTCTGGTAAAAAAATCCTCCTCGTTGTAAATAAAGTCGATACCTCTGATAAAGAAATTCTTGCCACTGAATTCTATGCCCTGGGTCTAGGTGAAAACATGTTTTGTATTTCAGCCAACAATGGCTATGGTACTGGAGATCTGCTCGATTTCATGATCAAGGAAATTCCAGATGAAGAGGAATCTGATAAAAGTGAACTCCCACGTATTGCGATCGTTGGTAGACCAAACGTAGGGAAATCAACGTTACTCAATACCCTCATCGGTAAAGAACGAAGCATTGTTTCTGATGTCGCAGGCACTACCCGCGATGCTGTCGATATGGAGTTTCGGGCCTTCGGTCAAGAATTGATCCTCGTCGATACCGCAGGGCTGCGCCGCAGAAAAGCCATCGAGAATGATATTGAGTTCTATTCCACCATCAGAACCATCAAAGCCATTCGCCAAGCGGATGTCTGCATGCTCTTGATTGATGCGACGGAAGGAATCACAAAACAAGACTTGTCGATTTTTGGAGAAGTGACTGAAGCCAATAAAGGCATTGTCATCTTGGTCAACAAATGGGACCTGTATGAAAAAGATCACAAAAGTGTTGATCAATTCACTCAATTGATTAAAGAACGTATCGCTCCATTTACGGATGTGCCTATTTTCTTTACATCAAACGTGACCAAACAACGTATTCTCAAAGCGCTCGAAAAAGCACTCGAAGTGGCGGCTAATCGTCATGTGAAAATTTCTACAGCGAAGTTGAACGAAATTATGTTGCCCATTATTCAAGAAACTCCGCCTCCAATCGTGAAAGGAAAAGAAGTGCGCATCAAATTCGTGACACAACTTCCCACAAAATCACCCGCAATAGCTTTCTTCTGCAATACTCCACAAAACGTGAAAGATTCGTATTCACGTTTCTTGGAAAACAAATTGCGTGAGCATTTTAATTTCTCAGGAATACCAGTTCGTTTGTACTTTAGGCAGAAGTAAGCAAACCTTTTTTGCTTGCTTGATGTTTAGTTTACATGACCAGTTTCAGAAGGTATCGGGTTTTATTCTTCATCACTTTGGTGGTGGTACTTTTTGCGTGCCGTCGCGACAAGGATGATGACGAAGAAAATCCACCAGTTGTAAATATCGATCCCGCGTATTATGCCGGTGGATCAACAACTGTTTTTGATGCGAGCTCAAATGCATTCATGCATCCACTCGCAAATCTCTCTGGAAACTCTATCAATGATTTTTATAATGGCGAAGAATTATTTCAAGCCGAGTTTCAAACTTTAGGCTCTGGTGAACCCGGAGGTATAGGGCCCCTTTTTATTCAAACTTCTTGCGTGAGCTGCCATGTTTTAAATGGTCGCGGTCATATTCCACTTTTTGAAAATGATTTAACTTCCGGATTGCTACTTCGTCTCAGCATTCCTGGCGCTGGTGTTCATGGCGAACCTTTGCCTGTTCCCGGTTTTGGCGGACAATTGCAAAGTCGTTCAATTGACGGAACAACTCATGAAGGAAATATGAGTATTTCATGGGAAGATGTTCCTGTCACTTATCCCGATGGACAGACCATTATTCTTAAGCAGCCGTATTTTTCGGTGGTCAATCCATATACGCCTCTTCCTGATTTTTATCTGCGAGGTGGAAGATTGGCTCCGCCGATTTATGGATCCGGTTTACTCGAAGCGATTTCAGATGAAACACTTTTGCTGATTGCTGATGAAATGGATGTGAATGGAGATGGAATAAGTGGAAAGCCAAATTGGGTTTGGAATATTCAAACGCAAACCATGTCGATGGGAAAGTTTGGATGGAAATCATCTAATCCAAATTCAAAACAACAAAGTGCGGAAGCCTTCAGCCAGGATATGGGCGTTACAAGTGAAAATTTGTTTCCTATAGAAAATTGCTATGGCCAACTAAACTGTGAAGGAGGGATGGGCAAGCTGACGGATCTTACAGAAGAACAAATTAATAGTGTTGCTTATTACGTGCTCACTGTTGCTCCGCCTGCTCCAAGAAATTTAGAGGATTCGCAAGTTCAATTGGGAAAAACGCTTTTCGATCAAGTGATGTGCTCGTCATGTCATATTCCTGAAATTACTACAGGATCATATGCGATACCAGAACTCTCTTATCAAACCATCCGACCATATACAGATTTATTGCTCCATGATTTAGGAGCTACCCTTGGTGATGGCCGACCTGATTATGTGGCTGGCGCAAATGAATGGCGCACTCCACCTTTATGGGGAATTGGATTGGCGAAATTGGTCAATCCCAATGCAAGTTTCTTGCACGACGGACGAGCTGCTACTTTGGAAGAAGCAATCCTCTGGCATGAGGGCGAAGCGTACGAATCAAAAATAGCGTTTATGAATTTGTCCGCCGCTGAAAGAGCTGCATTGATAGCATTTCTGAATGCACTATGAGAAAGGGACTTTTTACCATCATCGCTTTTCTCCTGTCTATTCAACTGTTGTCCCAGTTGAATTCTAAGAACTTTACTTTTTATTGTCCTCCATTTTTGTCAATTCAATTGGATACTTCAGAATGGACAGTACCTTATGAAAAGCCTTGTTATTTATATGCAAATTCACCCTTCGAATTTAAATCGTCGTTTGATGTTACACATAAGAGTAATGGACTGAGGTTTCGACTTTACTGTTTGTATGATCGTACTACTGGTGAGTATAGAAGTAAATATATTTCAGAATACTATGGTCTTGATTCTTCGGAAACTTCGATTCTAAAAGGGTTTCGGGTTTTTCTGAATTCAACCAACGGTGCTATTTATTTAGCGGATACGATTAGAGATTATGGCTATGCCATGATAGAAACCAATTGCAAATTGACGGATACTTTATCGTTGGCTAAATTAAAATCGACATTAGAATTGCTCACTTATGTGGATCCTTCAGAGGTTGATCAATTGGTGGGCTACCCTTATAATTCTAAAACGGATATTCAAAAAATCAGAGATCAGCGAGTGCCAGAACTACGACGGAATTTGAAGAATGGTCTTATCAGCCAAATGTATAAACTCTATAAAGACCCCGTCGATACTGTGTTTTTCGACTTTTTTTTTATGCGAGATCGATTGCAAGAATATTCTTTTGAGCGATACCATAATCTTAAAATACAGGATTGTAAAGGAAATTATTCTTTAGAAGAACATTTGAATTTTATGATTTCGGAGGGCAAACATCCAAGTGATTTGTTCTTAGCTGAATTCGCGGGTGCTGATTTGATTGAGAGAAAGTTCTATGAGAATTTTGAATTAATCAAATTGCTTTCACCGGAAAAAAAGATGAAAACAATTGGTGTACTGGATATGGACACCAGCGATTCGATTATTCATTTTTTCTCCTCAAACGTACTGAATTGGGAATTAACAAGAACTTCTAAAAGGCTTTCTCAATGGGATGTACAGCGCGTTTCGGGCATGGTAAATTACACGATGCCTGGAACAAGATCGTTGACCACTATTGGGAAATTCAAACCGAATTTTGACTTTAATTATTTTGA
>JBMOFW010000219.1:0-4314 GCA_049318685.1 Flavobacteriales bacterium | reverse complement strand
AAGGTAAAATCACGGGAATAGTGATGGATTCTAACGGCGAGCCGCTCTATGCTGCTATCGTTCGTTTGGAAGAAAATACAGGCGTAATTACACAAACAGATTTTGACGGAAAATATAGTTTGACTATCCCGGATGATAAGAGCTATACCGTTCGTTTTTCTTTGGTTGGTTATCAGCCCTTGTTTTTGCCTTTTTCGGTGAACGGGGGTAAAGTCATCAATAAAGATGTGACCTTATTGGAAGAAGGTTTTTTGGGTGAGGAAATTGAAATTATCGGAAAGGCTACCCGTGCGAACGATAGCTATATGGAGAAGCAAAAATTGAATTCATCAGCGACGCTTGATTATATTTCTTCGGAAACCATTAAAAAGACGGGTGATTCAAACGTAATCAACGCTGTTGCTCGTGTATCGGGTGTTTCAACGAGTGGAGGATTGATTACAGTGCGTGGTATTGGTGATAGATATGTGCGCACCACGATGAACGGATCGCGCATAGCCACTCTCGACCCTTTGACAAATAATATTCAATTGGATATTTTCCCGAATACATTGGTCGACAATATCATCATCACGAAAACAGCGAGTCCGGAGTTGCCTGGTGATTGGTCGGGTGCGTATATCTCTGTAGAAACCAAAGATTTTCCCGACAAATTGACAATAGGTATTGAGACGCAGATTGGTTATAATCCTCAGGTTACTTTCAAAGATTTCGCGACTTCTGAAACTAGCAAAACCGATTGGCTTGGTTTTGATACCAATTTACGTAATAGAGAGACAAGTACCATTGTGCCGTCCAATTTGAATCCTTCGATTTATGACCAATTTGTTGCTTTTGGACTGGGGGAATATTTCTCTCAATTGGGTATTTCAAAATGGAATGATGGTGATCCTAATGCTAACACTTATTTTAAATTGGGATTGGTACAATTGGGATTGCTGGCACCAGCGTTAATTGACGACCCCACTGCTTTCAGCGCAGCGCAAGCGCAATATAACGCTACCTATAAACCTCAAGCTATTCAAATCATCACACCGGATGGAACCAATTACGACAATGGTTTTTCGAATAGCTGGGATGTGAAGTATAGAAAGGCACCGACTGATTTTTCTCAAAGCTTTAGTATCGGAAATTCGACGAAATTTTTTGGACGAGAATTGGGATTGATTGCCGGTTTTAAGTACAATGCGAGTTATCGTTATGATCCAAATGGTATTTCTCAGCGTGTTTCAGATGAGTCTCTTGGTTACATTTTCACGCGTCAAGATGAAGCAAGAATTGGTCGTGAAGTTCATGGCTGGTCTGCATTGATTAATGCGCACTTAGCGCTTAATGCGAATAACAAAGTATCGTTTCTTTTTATGCCAAATTTTATTGGTACAAATGACGTTGCTAGTTATCGCTCGGTGAGATTACCGATTCAAGAACAAGAACTGGATATTGAGAAAAATCTGTTTTATGAGCAGCGTCGTCAATTGATTAATCAATTTTCGAGTGAGCATTTTATCCCGAAATCAAGTTTGAAGATTACTACCAACGCCTCATATACGCTAGGTAAGAGCATAGCGCCCGATTTTAAGGCTTTGACCTATTCAAATTTTGTTTTTGGAGAAAATGGAAATGGTGGTTATAGTTTTGGACCTACCTCGGGTGATGGCATCAGGAGATTCTATCGCTATCTGACTGAAAATACGTTTGATTCTCGTTTGGATTTTGACAAGAAGTTTAAGGATGGCAAAGCAGGCGAGTCTCGTCGATTGAAATGGGGAGCGGGATTCTTTAATAATTATAGAAAGATTGATAATTACGAATACCGAGTAATGTTTGGGAATAACAACTTTATTCCCGCACTCACAAACGATGATATTGATGCCTACATGTCGGATAATCGATTTACGGTTAACAACGGCATTCAAGATTACAATTATATGTCTTTGGATTTTGATCGCAATCATAGTTTCGGATATAGCAATGTTTATTCAACGTATTTGGCTACCGATTGGGATTTAACACGTAAGTTGCGTTTCTCAGGAGGAGTGCGTGCAGAGTATACTGATATTTTAACTGACGTTGATAAATTTCATCGTTTGGGGTACGCAAAGAATGATGTACGAAGAGAGAATGTCGCTGGTTTTCCGCTTGTAAATCCCGCTGAAATTAAGCAATTGGATTTGTTGCCCAGTGTGAATTTGATTTTTAAATTGAAGAAAAAGGAAAATGAGCAGACCAACTTGCGATTGAATTATAGTCGATCGCTCGCTCGTCCAAGTATTCGTGAATTGAGCGATGCGGCCATTGTTGATAATGAGTTCAGAACGTTGGTTTATGGTAATTCGGATTTGAAAGTTGTTAGAATTAGCAATTATGATTTACGTTTCGAATCTTATTTTAAAAATGGGGATAATTTTTCTGTTAGTTTATTCTACAAAGACATTAAGAATCATATAGAATTGGGTTTTGGAAGTACCGGTATTACTTGGGAAAATATTGCCAAATCAAGCGTTCGGGGTGTGGAATTTGAAGGAAAGAAAAACATTGGCAAACACCTTGAATTAAGAGCGAACGTAACTATTGTTGAGTCACGCGCGGAATTTGTTAGAAAGGGTTTCTTTGTAGAAGGCGGAATAAAACAATATACAATCATTGATACGCTGACGCGTCCAATGTTCGGTCAGGCCCCATATCTGATCAATGCGATTATGAGCTATACAGCGGATTCGCTTGGTTTGGTGTTGACTGCAAGTTATAACAGACAGGGTCAACGCCTGGTTATCGCAGGCGTGGATAAAGGGCGTCCAGATGTCTACGAGCAGCCGAGAAATATGATTGACATTAAAATAAGTAAAAAATTGGGCGATCATTTTCAAGTGAGTTTGACCATGCGTGATATTTTGAATACACGTGTTTCGCGATCTTACGATCTGCCTGATGGTGATGTCTATTTTGACAGTTTCCGTTATGGAACTTCATTTCTCTTAGGAATCTCATATAAATACTAGGCGATGAAACAGTTTTTATTATTAATATGCTTCGTTGCGGGATTCGAAAGAGCGTCCGCACAATTGGAAAAGTTGTACGTGGAAACATACTATGTATCGGATGAAAATGATGCTACCGATATTATTGGAGGTGGCCTAGAAGCGGGCACAGTGACCTATCGCATCTATGCAGATCTTTTACCAGGAACTCAAGTTCTTGGATTGTTCGGGTCAGCAGAATACCCTTTTGAAATTTCATCTACGGAGTTGTTCTTCAATCATGAATCGGATGGTCAGTCGTTTGCAAAAGAATTTTTGAAGGCCCGATATCAAGAAGGAACAGTTGCTTTGGACACATGGTTGACAATCGGACAGACGACAAAGCTCCAAGCGGGTGAGGTGAACTTTGGTATTCCAAAACATCAGGATGAAGATGGAACCTTTATAGGGGGCATCAATAACGATGGTGGTAGCGAATTGGTTGCGGGTGGTCTCTTGATAAACGAAGACGCTACTGCCGGCATTCCTTTGACTACTGCAGATGGAATGCAGCCTATGGATGTATCGCCTGCAGATTGGTTTTCTTATGGCATATTGGATTTCGTTTCCGGTGAAGATACAACCATGTTTGGTTCTACGGATCCGTCTAGTTTTTTTTACAGTGAGAATTTTGAATTGTCGTGTTCAGGAGTGAGCGGCGTTCTTCCTGATAGTAATTACGTATTGCTTGCACAGTTGACCACCAAAGGGGAATTGCAATTTAAATTCAATTTGGAAGTGGCTTATGAGTTGGACGGCTCATTGATTACAGTGCAATATGTTTCGAAAAATGAAGGCACGAGTGATCAAATTGTTTTTAGTCCATATCTAACATATCCATACGCCTGCGGTTGCACGGATCCTAATTATGCCGAATACGATCCGACGGTAATATGCGAAGAAGAAGGCGCGTGCGCTACACCAGTGGTATTTGGTTGCTTGGATGAGTATGCATGCAACTATAATCCAGAAGCCAATTATCATGTGGATGCGCTTTGCTGTTATCCGGGATATTGCCCAGGTGATCTTCAAACGATTTGTCCACAGCTTATGGGAGAAGATATCGAGTTATCGGTTTATCCGAATCCAGCCGCAGAGTCAATTACTGTTTCACTTCTTACTGGGGCTGATACCAATATCCAAGTGGATATAATCAATGCCTATGGAACAGTATTGACATCAGAATCCTTGGATTTATCAGTTCTATATTTCTTGAAGACTTACTCAATTGGGGATTTTTTGCCAGGATTGTATACTGTGAAAGTGACTACAACTTATGGCACGCAAACTAAAATGT
>JBMOFW010000218.1:0-4318 GCA_049318685.1 Flavobacteriales bacterium | reverse complement strand
GGGACCCTGTTTCGCTCGAAAGGGCGATTTGAAATTGAGGAAGAAAATAACGGAGTTATTTTCTTCCTCAATTTCAAATAATAAGATACGTGAGTTTCAGGGTCCCCGAGCGTAACGCAGCGAAGCGGAGTGAAGTCGAGGGGTGGTGAGGTGAAGGGGAGTTTTTGATGAACGTTTCTCTTTCTCCGCCCCCCCCTTCGACTTCAGTCACTTCGTTCCTTACGCTCAGGGACCGTGATTTCGCACGGGGAAGGGATTTGAAATCGTTTAAGAAAGAAACAAAGTTTCTTTCTTAAACGATTTCAAATAAACTTCACACTTCAAACTTCAGCCTTAGTAGGTGCTTTCCCCTTCGAGCAAATACCCCTTCACATAATCTGTAATGCCTTCTTCAAGGGTGTGGAATGGAGTCGTGTAGCCGATGGAGATCAATTTGCTCATGTCGGCTTCGGTGAAATATTGATACTTGTCGCGGATGTCGATGGGAGTGTCGATGAATTCGATGTTCTCGGGTTTGTTCATCGCGGCGAAAGTGGCTTTGGCCAGGTCGATGAATGGACGTGCTTTGCCGGAACCGAGGTTGTAGATGCCGGAGTTTTTGCGGTGGTACATCAAGAAGATGCACACATTCACCAAATCTTTGACATAAACGAAATCACGCATTTGCCCGCCATCCGCGAAGTCGGGACGGTGGGAGCGGAACAATTTCATGCCGCCGGTCTTGGTGATTTGATGGAAGGCATGCATCACTACCGATGCCATGCGCCCTTTGTGGTATTCGTTGGGACCGTAGACATTGAAAAACTTCAATCCGGCCCAAAAGAACGGTCCTTTTTCTTGTTGCAATACCCATTTGTCGAAATCATTTTTGGATTCGCCATAGGGATTGAGCGGCTTCAAATCGGGGATGATGCTGTGATCATCTTTATATCCCAATGCACCGTCGCCGTAGGTGGCCGCCGATGAGGCGTAGACCAAGGGAATGGCTTTTTCTGTGCAGATCTGCCAAATTTCTTTCGAGTAGTTGAGGTTCAATTCATCAAAGATGGCTTTGTTGAATTCTGTGGTATCGGTGCGGGCACCGAGGTGAAATACAAAGTCCACTTGCTCCTCATTGTCGCGAAGCCATTGCGGAAAGTCCATGCGATCCACCAACTGCAAATAACGCTTGCCTTCATAATTGCGCACCCGCTCCGGATGCGAAAAATCATCGACCAATATCAGGTCGAAAAAACGCTCTTCGTTGAGGCGGGTAACCAAACAACTCGAAATAAAACCAGCAGCGCCTGTAACTACGATCATGATTTTTGACTTTTATTGGGGCGCAAGTTACTCTGTTAACCTCTTGCCCGATTATCTTTGCCCTCCAAATTTCACAACATGTCAAAAATAGTTTATCTCACCCGAAGAGAACGTTTCAATGCCGCGCACAAGCTCTTTAATCCCGCTTGGTCGCAGGAAAAAAATCTTGAAGTGTTCGGTAAATGCGCTAATCCCAATTGGCACGGGCACAACTATGATTTGTTTGTGACAGTAAAGGGTGAAATCATCCCCGAAACCGGTTATTGCATGGACTTGAAAGTACTCAGCAATATCGTGAATGAGCGCGTGATTGACAAGCTCGATCACAAAAACCTCAACCTCGATGTGGATTGGTTTGTCGACAAGATGGCTTCAACCGAAAACTTGGTGATCGCCATTTGGGAAGCCATTGAAGAGCCGATCAACGCGACCGGATGCAAATTGCATCATTTGAAACTTTACGAAACAGAAAACAACATCGTTGAATACTTCGGTGGGAAATAAGACCATGGAAGAAAACGAAAAACAACCGTTGTCTGTTCCGCAACAGAAGATGGCCACCGCGGTTGGCACTATCCTCGAGCAAATCGGGGAGGATCCAGCGCGTCAAGGCCTGCTCAAAACGCCTGAGCGCGTGGCGAAAGCGTATGATTTTCTCACACAGGGCTATCATCAAGATCCGGAAGAAGTATTGCGTTCGGCCATCTTTGACGAGAGCTACAGCGAAATGGTGTTGGTAAAAGACATTGAAGTATATAGTCTTTGCGAGCACCACATGTTGCCCTTCTTTGGCAAAGCGTATGTGGCCTATATTCCCAACGGCAAAATCGTGGGCTTGTCGAAAATACCGCGTGTAGTCGATGTGTTTGCGCGCCGCTTGCAAGTGCAAGAGCGTTTGACCATCGAGATCCGAGATTGTATTGAAAAGACCTTGCATCCGGCCGGTGTCGCTGTCGTCATCGAATGTCAGCACTTGTGTATGCAGATGCGTGGAGTGCAAAAGCAAAACTCCCACACCACCACCAGCGCTTTCAGTGGTGTATTTTTAGAAAGCGACAAAACCCGAAAAGAATTCATCAACCTGATTGGCACCCGGTTGACCTGACGAAAAATCAAATAGAAAATGGCCGCCTTTGTAAATCTTATCAAAAATGCATTCGGTGGCCTGCCGCACACCGTATGGCTACTATCGCTCGCTCAGTTGATCAACAGAGCGGGCACCATGGTGATCTTCTTCCTCTCCGTTTACCTCAAAGACGAATTGCACTTTAGCCTGGATCAGGTAGGCTTGATCATGGCCGTATTTGGCTTGGGTACCATTGGCGGTGTATTTGTGGGTGGCAAATTGGTCGATCGTGTGGGCTATTATCCTGTGATGATCACGTCCTTGTTTCTCGGCACCATCATGTTTGCCTTGGTGGGGTATATCCGCACGTATGAAGTGTTGTTGCCCGCCATGTTTTTCTTGAGTTTCAGTAGTGAAGCCTTTCGTCCGGCGAATATGGCCGCGATCTCGTTTTATGCCGGTCCCGAGATTTATACCCGCGCCGTTAGTCTCAATCGGTTGGCGGTGAATTTGGGCTTTTCCATAGGGCCCGCTGTGGGTGGTTTTTTATCGGAGAAAAGCTTTCAGAATATTTTCTGGGCCGATAGCATTTCCTCGTTGTTTGCCATGATCATTTTATTGGTATTTGTGAAACAGGCGAGGCGCGAGATGGGGGTGAAGAGCGAGGTGAGCGAAGGCGTAGCCGAGCGGTCGCCGTATAAAGACAAAGCCTTTTTGTTTTTCTTGCCTTTGACGATGTTGTATGCCGTGGGGTTCTTTCAATTTTTCTCCACCATGCCCATTTATTACACCGAGGTCGAGCATTTTAGCAAGAGCGAGATCGGGTGGTTGATGGCCTTGAATGGCTTGTTGGTGGCCATGTTTGAAATGGTGATTATTTACAAATATCAAAACGTATGGAGCGTGTATCGCTTTATAGCTGCCGGAGCTGCGTTGGTGGTGGTATCGTATATCAGTTTGTTGTTTTTCGGCGGCTATGCGTGGATGATGGTATTGACAGTGGTGATCTCATTCAGTGAAATGTTGGCGATGCCCTTTATGAATACTTACATGAACAACAGGGCCGCGGGCGGACGTCGCGGGCAGTATAGTAGTTTGTATATCATGGCCTGGTCGAGCAGTCAGATTTTAACGCCCATTCTCGCCACCCAAATCATCTCCGCCTTCAACTACACCACCCTCTGGCTCACCATGGCCACCTTCGCGCTCCTGTCGATGATTGGAGTTAGATGGCTCAAGGCTATGGGATAGTTTGGGGGTTTGGTGGGGGGAGGGGCTATGGTTTCATTGATAATGGAAGCAGCCGCCAATACTACAGATCAGCAATGTTGAACAATCTTCAGTAAGAAAGTCAATCCAATATTGCTCTCCATTGAAATCAAATGTACAGTTTTCACTGAGCGTAATGGATTGTTGCTGTGCTCCGTTTTTACTCGCATGGAGAAAGAGTGTTTGATTCTCTTTTTTAATGGAAATTTCATCGAATGCCCACCTCACATTGTAGTTGTTGTAGCGTGTGCCGTACTTTGGCGTAGAACCAATTTTCTCAATGAACACATTGAATCGTATCAGACGGTTGTTATTTCTGATAATGTCGTCATTGCTTGGACTATATATCGACTCGTAAGTGTAATTACCATAATCACAGATATATTTTCCGTCCACTTCTTTTGCCTCTGCATATTCATCGAGAAAGCGTTCATACAGCACACCATCTCTCTCCAAGAATTCATATTTCAAGCAATTACTTTCTGCAACCCATTGTCCAAGTATTTCTGGTTTTGTTTTGCAACCTGATAACAAAATGTTCATCAGGCCGGCGCAGAGAATAATCCGCTTAATCATGTTCTGATTTCTAGGGTAAATATATCGAATAGGATATTGAAGTGGATTCGTTAAAAGGCAATCACGATTTTCAGTTGATTACAGTTGTATTGAAATTGAAGAATT
>JBMOFW010000217.1:0-4358 GCA_049318685.1 Flavobacteriales bacterium | reverse complement strand
ACATAGCGGAACAATTGCTTTTTATCCATGCTCGCTATTCCCAATGGACCAACAGAAGTAAAGGTTTCGTCTACCGGATTCCAAGACCATTTCACATCGGCGAGGTATAGGGTGCTTTGCAATTCTTCCGGAACTTTCTTCAATTGTCCCGCCAAATTGAGTTCAGAAATCAACTTGTCCGATTTCTCTGTACCCAACAACTCAACTAATCCTTTTTCATATTTGGTCTTGGTGACATCGACAGGTGTCAGATTTGGCCATTGTTCAATCTGCTCGTATATGCGCTTAATAGCGGCATCTTCAAGCGGGAAGTTGATCAACGATACGCCCTGAGTTGCCAATTCATCTTTGGCTGTATTGTATTTGATTTCACCTACGTTTCGGAACTTAATTAAGCCATAGTCGACATTGAATGTGATCAAACCATCTCCTGTAATTTCACATGCTTCTGTATTCAAGACCACCAAGTTGCCGGGCAAATTGGGTTGCTTGATTTTTTCTTTTGAACCAATCAAGTACTTGCGACTTGTTTTGTCGAAGTAGAGATAACCAGTAGATTCAATCAAGCCTTTGTCGTCCTTATCTATTTTATTGCTTAAGAATGCCGGATAAACATCCATGGGCGTATCATCGGTTACCATCACACCCACACCGAGTTTGCTATAGTCCATATCGCGAAGCACGGTATCAACGGGGATGTAGATATCAACCGGATTGATTTCTGAACGGAATTTGAAATAGGTGCGTTCCATGGTGGCACAATTGTGAAGAATTTTCACACCGCCATCAAAAGTGAGGAATTGATTGTTTGCAGCCATTTCGAATTTTCCATAATACTCATATGCCGGCGACAAGAAGAACTGCTCGTCTAATTTAATTTCACCAAACCCAATGGTCTGTTTACTTGTATCCACCTTAATGTCGTTGAAGTGGATCACCTGTTCTCGCTTATTTTCATCTACATAGGCGATGTCTCCTTTTCCGTAGTATTTGTTTCGACCTTCAATTTTCAAATCAGCATTGAATACTTTGTGGTATTGGGTGACATAGTTAGATAGAATTTGTGCGCGAGAAAGCTCTTGCATATTGGCGTATTTCTCAATCACTACTTTTCCGCTATCCGGTGTAATCTTCGAATCGGCAACGATAATATATTGGATTTTTTGACAGGTGATCAAACTTTTTTTCACATCGTATTTCGCCTTGGGAGAGAGAAAGTTGAGCGAGTCCTGCCCTTGAGCTACGCTAAAGAAGTTGCTTCGTTTTCCTTCTTCGCTTGTGTCGATTACCAAGTCATCCGCCGGTTTACGCGACGAACTTAAATCCATTTCGGCTTTATCCATGTACCAAGTAAACTGGTCCATAAAGCAGATATACTGGTTGTTTGGGAATTCAATTTTGGTTTCACCACTATTACTTTTGAAGAATCCTTGACGTTTATCAAAGTCAACATTCGAATTGACATTATCCGTTTTAAATGCGAGCCCACCGCTTTCTTCCATTCCCGCTAACTGAAAATTGGAGGTGTCGGCGAGAATTTTTCTTCGGGCATAACTAAAGTCTTCAGATGTAAGTGTTGCTCCGCTGAATTTCATGTCACCCTCTCCACGCATACCATTTGGCTTGAGGTGAATAGTACCATCGAGGGTGGCTTCTTTTTCGAAGAAATCAATCGGTGTTTTCAAAGAACTTATATCCAAAAGGTCTTTTGCTGGATAAAAAGCAAGATCGGTGGTATCACAATACGCTTTAGGTACTTCAAGTTTACCACTCTGTTCCTTGTTGACGAACGAATGCGTTCGCCCCAGAGTGGAGTCGGGTAGGAAGGTGAATTCTTTAGAACTTGCAGAGGCCGTGAGGTAATTGAGATCACCACCGCCTTTCAAACCACTATAATCGAGCTTCAAATCAGCATTGACTTTTGCTTTTCCACCATACGCGGGCAATCCCGCCGCTCCAGTGCTGCGTTTAAAACCAAGGGAATAATCGTCCATTAATACAAGAGGTTCTTCTATGTCAGGAAAAATTCCACCACTAACCAATGTTCCATTGAATTTCAAATCTTTCTTGGTAAAGTTGTCGAGTGAGTCTATTGTGAACGGCTGCACTTGATAGTAAAATTTCTCCCGTTTATACACGCCTTTTTGTACGGCTTTGTCATCCCAATAGACATAGGAAGTTTTAGTACACGTAAAAATGGGATATTGCGGATAGGTTTGACTGACATACCCCCCCTTGTTGGTAGGGGCATCGACTCGAATATTACCGGCGATGTCGCGCAGTACCGATTTCAATCGACGCTTGTTATAATTGCCATAAATGTCTTTTCCATTACTTTCTTCTTCTACATAAATGCGGCAACTATCTACTTGCAACAATTCCAATTTAAAATCATCATAAGTAAATTCATATTGACTTCCGAGGAATTCGAAATTCCCAGCAAATACACGCCCCCCGAATGTGAAGTTCCTGTTTTTCTTTAACAATACCTCGCCACCACGAGGATAAATAGTCACCTTCTGTGAGTCGGACAACTGAAAATTTTCAATGCCTTTCAAGAGTAAATCATAATTTAATAAACTCAGTTGAGCGTTATGTCCCTTGTCCACCTCACTACTAAATTGAATCACATCGTAGTCGCGCTTTCCAATATTGTTTTCAATATAATAGTACAATTTTGGGCGGACAATAACTTTATGCGAATTGAGATCATAGGTCAAGAATCCTTTATTGGCCAAATCAATCAGAACAGTATTCCATTGTTCCTCACTGTGATTGTGAAATAATGCGAGGTCTTTCGCATAAAACTCTTCCCGACCGGATGATTTGACATAGGCTTTGATTTCGCTCAGTGGGTGGGAAAAACTAATGCCCATCATGGAGTCGTATCGCTTCTTTTTGAAATACGTATTCGATTCGAATGCAGCGTAGTGCTGGGTACTTCCTTCTAACGAACCCATCTTGATGAGCGGATCATCAATGTTCCAATACAAAGCTTCGAAATACATATCTACGTTGTGATACGTGTTTTGAAATGGAGCTTTCGACAAACCTTCTTCTGTTCGCAGAAGCACCAATTGGCGTGATTTTTTATCAAATGTAGCATTGATATCCGGATGGGTAATGCTGTCCTTATCGACATAAAAAGTGACGGCGCAGTGCCGTGACACAATGCGTTCAGGTTTGATGTCAAACTCCAAACTGCGAATGACGAGGAATTTTTTTGAGTCTTTGTAGAAAGTCAAGAGTGCCGGTTCTTCCACTGTTCCAGAGCCCGCGAGTTTCGTTCCGGCAAGCGTGAAACCTCCATCGAAATCCACATTCTTAACGATGTTTTGAATTTGAAGTCTTTTGTAATATGATTCAAATTTGGGATACGTCGCATTCTCTGCGGTTTTGTCGGCCAATATTTTTTCAGTCAATTGTCCAATCAAAGGCTTGTCAAAAAACTCATTGTAAAATGTTACTGAGTCGATAACAAACGTAGCTCCTTTAATACGGATACTATAGTCTTCGAACGTAGCAAACGTTTTGTTGGGATCGAAACCAGCGCGTTGCCAAGATACTTTTCCTTTGCCACCTTCAAATTTTTCAAGCGTGGGATAATAATAACCGGAAGTTTCATAAATCACTGAACTATCTCCCTTACTAAAACATTTCAAATCGAGAGCAGGGAAGGAGATTACAGGAATGGTATCGAATGTAAATTTGAATCCCTTGCTGCTTGACACCCATTTTACTGCATCACTCGTGTAAAAAACATTTTCTCTAAAAAGACCTTCTGAGGACTCAAGGAATTCAGGGACATATTTCTTCACTTTTTTGTCCGCCATCATTTTGGTCAAAACGGTTTGCCATTCGAGGAAATCAGCATCCGTTTTGGCTGCTTTCGGAAAAACAAGAAGGCATTTGACATAGTCTTCCATGTCCGGATAGACTTTGTTTTTGTTTTTCAAAAACATGTCGAAAGTCTCATAAATGATTTCCTGTTGTTGGGGGGTGTATGCAGGTACGTCAATCCAAATGGGTGCAAACTCCTTTTCAATAAAGTCTTTACCGACGCCTTTTTTCGAGTCGTTGAAAAGTTCGGTGAGCTCTTCAACGAACTTCTCAGGTTCGTGCGTAAATTTCTCAATGCGTTGTGCTTGCGATTGAAATAAGGCAAGAGCGAAAAGCACAGTAAGAATGTGTTTTGTAAAATGAATCATCCGTTTTCCTTTGATTGCAGTGCGTTGTAAACGCACATTACAATTTTAAAGTGTACACAGATTGTTCCAACAATTAAAAACCGAAAGTTACCCACAAATGAGGACGCTCGCTGCGCTCGCTACAGGACGCGCGGCCTTCGGCCTTGCTTC
>JBMOFW010000216.1:0-4427 GCA_049318685.1 Flavobacteriales bacterium | reverse complement strand
GTACTTCAGGAAGCAACACATTCATACTCGATATGGAATCGTTGCCGAACGGATACTACCTGCTTGTGATCGACAATGGCAATGCAAGTTCAACCACGCGTGTGGTGAAGAACTAACCGAATTCAAGAACTATAAAATAACCCCCGAATTTTCGGGGGTTTTTTTATAGTTCGTTGGATGATTCAAAGCAATTATCAATCGGCTCAAGCCCGATTTCCGCAGCAAAAAAACGTGGTGCTGAAAATCTTGCATGTGTTCACAGCGAGGTTATGCCTTTGTGAATTTGTGATGAGATAAATTCGCGTTCTTCCGATTAGGAGCGCCACCATCAACGACGGTGAGTTGTCGTTCGTGATGACCTACCTGCGTTAGAGAACAACCAACTAAGGAATACGGTTTTATGGCGAAATGGAAAATCAGTTGTCACTGGGATATTTTTTAACCTAAGGTTAATCCGAAGTATTCTTTCGTTATGAAGTAAGAAATACATTTAGATTTCTTATTCAATCACGCATGATTCGTTTAGCTGCAGGTCTAATTTTCGCTCTCATTCCACTTTGCACACAGGCCGCCGCTAAAGAGCAAAGTGATACACTGCGTATACTGAGTTTCAACATACTTTACGGAGGAGATGAAATCGATTTTCAGAAAGTAGTTGAAGTCATTCAGAAAGCGAATCCTGATGTTGTTGGTATTCAAGAAGCCGAGGGCAACATTCCGAAATTGGCATCTGCACTTGGATGGAAATATTATGATAGCCGGTTGCACCTTCTTTCAAAATATCCTATTTTCTGCGACAGCATACACCAATGGTATTATGCATTCATTGAAATAAAACCGGGCAAATCAATTGCCATGTTCAATATTCACCTTCCTTCCGATCCTTATGGGCCTGATTTAATTCGTGACGGGGCCTCGGTTGAAGAGGTTTTAAAGAACGAATATCAGTTGCGCTATTCCGAGCTCGATACGTTCGAGCTCATGTTCAGAGAATTGGCTCAAAAGAACATCCCTACAATCGTTACCGGCGATTTCAATAGCCCGTCTCATCGGGATTGGACTGCAGAAATGAAAATGATGCGTCGACACATGCAATATCCTGTCGATTGGGTGGTGAGTAAACGGATGGAGGAAAACGGCTTTGTGGATACTTATCGGTCACACAACGTCGACCCGAAAAAGAATCCGGGTTTAACCTGGACACCAGCAGCACCGCCCATCGTGGGAACAAACGAAACGCACGACCGCATCGATTTTATCTGGGCACGTGGTGTTGATCGAGTGTTAAACTCAACGCTCATTGGTGAAGCTTTGAGCAATGACGTCAGTATAGCAGTTAGCCCATTTCCTTCCGATCATCGTGCAGTGCTCAGTTCGCTTTTGGTTGAACCTGTTTCAACACAAGCACTTGTGCGAGCGTTTTCAGACAGCAGCAATCTAAGAGTATGCTTGAGCGCAGAAGGGATACCCAATGTATCGCTTCAAATCAAATCGACGGAAGATACACTCATTAAAACCATACCCGTAACTGCAGCGACTCAGGGCGAAGTAGTGTTTGCTGACCTGCCCTCTGCAACTTACCGAATAAGCCTGCTCAGTGGCAGCGAAGAAATTGCATTTACCGATGTTGTGCACAATTGCAATGCATCAGAAGTAATCCTGAGATTGCCAAAATTTGAATTTAATGTGGGAGAGCCCATTCCTGTTTTTTGGGAAAGGGCCACTGAAAATCGGTACGATTGGATTGCTATTTACGCTGACTCGTTTCGAACGCAAGAAGATTTTTACCGAAATGACACTACTACGAATTATTTCATTTACAGCTATACGGGTGCTAAATCGAGCGGATCGCTTGTGTTGGATAAAAATTCCAAGGTCAAAGATTGGCCATTACCCATTGGTAAGTACCGTATGCATTTTCTGCTGGATGATGGCTATACCTCTGTTGTATCCATTCCGTTTATCGTTAAACCTTGAATATTTCAATTACTACCATGAATAATTTTTTTGGACTCATTTTTTTACTTTTCTCTGCACTCAGCATGACAGCGCAATCAGGGAAATTTTTGATTTCAGGAAGGGTCGTCGATCAAAATGATTTGGCATTGCCTTTTGCTTCCGTTTTTCTGGAAGACACTGAATACGGCACCCTTAGCGACGAAAATGGACATTTTCTGTTAAAGGCTAAGCAGGGTAAATACCGACTGGTGTGCAAGTTGCTCGGGTATACAATGTATTCTGCTGAAATTACGCTTGATTCACAAAATCTTGAATCTCTAGACATCAAGCTTACTGAAAACAGCAGCGAATTGACTCAGGTAGTTATTTCCGGAGTCAAAGTAAAAAGTGCCGCCGCCACACGCACCCTCACCGAAATTCAAGACATACCGCAGGCAGTTGTGGTGCTCGGTCAGAAAACCATCCGACAACAGGCCGCATTTGACTTGACAACTATTACCCGAAACATGAGCGGTATAAATTTTACCGGTAATTATAGCGGCGCAGGCTCGTATCAGTTTTTTAATGCGCGAGGATTTGACATGGTAAATTCTCAGAATTTTCGATGGAACGGCATGATGATTTGGAACCTTGGAAACAACTACGCAGACAATATTGAGCAGGTGGAATTTCTAAAGGGCCCTACCTCCATTTTGTTTGGTGATGTGGCGCCGGGTGGCGTTTTGAATTTTACAACCAAAAAACCACTGAGTGACTTTTACCTTCGAACCGAAATGCGATTAGGCGAATGGGGATTGTTCAGGCCTGCTATTGACATTTCCGGTAGTATCACAAAAAAGAAAAACCTCCGTTATCGATTAAATAGCTCGTACGAGAAAAGCAATAGCTTTAGAGAATATGTGCAGTCAGAGCGGATTATGATAGCCCCTGTGATAACCTGGGATATAACTAGTCGCCTATCCATAACTGCCGAAGCAGTGCTCCGACGATCAGTTGCCTCCGACGACTCCGGTCTTATTTCGCCTGACGGAACCGTGCAAGGCCTTTCGGCCCTGAGTCCTAGCTTGTATCTCAGCGAGCCGGCCATGCAATATAAATTTAACGATCAGGGCTATTTTTTGAATACCACTTATCAATTGAATGCGAACTGGCGTTTCAGAACACAAGGATATTATGGTTACACCGAGAACAGACCTTTTGGTATTTGGCCCGATGCTCCCGACTCGAACGGCACCATTCTTCGCAATCAATATGGATACAAACAATGGCTGAAGAATAGTTCACTGGTTGCCGACGTGCTGGGTGTCTTTTATACAGGAAGCGTAAAACATAACGTGCTATTTGGTGCAGAGTATCAGGTAACCAATTTTAGATATACCAACGAGGGATATCTCACGCCGTTCGATACCAACAGCATCAATAACCCGGTATACTCCCTGACGCCTGTAGTCGAGCCCGATGAGTCGACTTATTTACCCTTCATTTCTAAAATTCGTCGGTATGGTGTGTTTTTTCAAGATCAGCTCATGCTGTTCAATGAAAAACTTCACGTGATGCTCGGCTGTCGATTCGGAAATACGCAACAAGGAAATGACTATCTCGAAAGCGAATTGAGCGGAACGGGTTACGAGGGTTATTCTGACGATTTTGTAGATCGCAATGTTTTTACACCACGCATTGGTTTAGTGTATAAACCTATAAAAAAGGTTTCAATATATGCTTCATACGCGCAGGGCTATGAGATCAATTCTCTGGATGTATTTGCCTTGAACTATTCCGATTTTTCAACGCCGCCGGCCACTATGAGCTCCCAATTTGAGTTGGGCACAAAGACAGGCGTGTTTGACAATAAACTCGGTTTTACGCTTTGTATGTTTCAGATAGATAAACTAAATCCTTACGGTTTTGTCTATATCGACCCCGAAAATCCCAACTACGACGAATACAATGTGTACTACGAAGGACACCATCGCAGCAGAGGTGCAGAAATCGACGTTGATGGAAAAATCATCCCCTCACTCGCCCTTACACTTGGAGCTGCATACACTTCTACCAGCGTAATTGAAGACCCGGGTTATCCAAGTGGCAACCGTTTGCCCAATGCGCCGCTTTTTGCCGGAAATGTGTGGTTGAATTTCGAGCCGGAAAAGAAGTTAAAAGGGTGTTCTTTGGGTCTTGGATATTTCTACAAAGACAAATTTTTCTCCGGCATCAACAACGATCCAATGCTCGAAATTCCAGCTTCGTATACCATGGATGCCGCTTTGGGATACTCCACTAATTCATGGGGCATTCAGGTGAATGTATCCAATATTACCAATCAAGTAAATTACAGCAATCCCTGGATTTTTAATCTGTTCGAGGTTCGTCCGCTCAGGCGCACGGTTATTACATTGAACTATACCTTCGATAAAAAGAATCGAAAAAATTGATGCGGGTTTCGAAATCGGGTTTGCCCACATTACATA
>JBMOFW010000215.1:0-4463 GCA_049318685.1 Flavobacteriales bacterium | reverse complement strand
ATTAATCAAATCAATTTCCGGAATTCGGGGTACCATTGGCGGTAAAGAAGGTGATAACCTGACACCAATCGATGTGGTAAAATTTGCTGCGGCGTTCTGCACGTTCATTCAGCGGAAGAGTGGAAAAAAGAAAATTAAAGTAGTTATCGGTCGTGATGCCCGTCTGAGCGGTCCGATGATTTCTCAATTGGTTTCTCAAACCCTCGTAGGTATGGGGGCGGATATTATCGATCTTGGATTGTCTACTACACCTACAGTGGAGATAGCCGTACCTGAGGAAAATGCAGATGCAGGTATTATTTTGACCGCGAGCCACAATCCCGGTCAGTGGAATGCTCTCAAGCTGCTTAACGAAAAGGGCGAGTTTATTAGTGGAGCGGATGGTGCCGAAATGCTCGGTATTGCGGAAAGTGGAGATATCGAATTTGTAAGCTTCGAAAGCCTAGGTACGATTTCAACAAAAGATTATCTTGATATTCATATTCAAAAGGTACTTGAACTTCCCCTTGTGGATGTGGCTGCCATAAAAGCTGCTAATCTCAAAGTAGCCGTGGATGCGGTAAATTCCTCAGGAGGAATTTACATTCCGGCTCTACTTAAAGCGCTCGGTGTAGAACAGGTCTATCCACTTTATTGCGAACCCAACGGTCATTTTCCGCATAATCCTGAACCCCTTCCTGAGCATTTGACTGAAATAGCCGGCCTTATTACGAAAGAAAAGTGCGATGTGGGTATTGTCGTTGATCCGGATGTAGATCGATTAGCAATGGTCTGTGAAGATGGTTCCATGTTTGGCGAAGAATACACTTTAGTGGCTGTAGCCGACTATGTATTGCAACATACGCCAGGAAATACAGTGTCAAACCTTTCATCCACTCGTGCCCTGCGCGATGTTACCGAAGCACGCGGTTTGGTTTACGAACCTGCGGCAGTTGGGGAGGTGAATGTGGTAGTGAAAATGAAAGAAATTGGTGCTGTCATCGGCGGCGAAGGCAACGGTGGTATAATTTATCCTGAATCGCATTATGGCCGAGACGCTTTAGTAGGAGTTGGATTGTTCCTCACGGCTTTGGCCAATTCGAAAATGACGGCTTCCGCCTACAGGGATAGTTTTCCGAAATATGTCATTTCAAAAAATAAAATCGAACTCAATCCAACAATCAACGTGGATGCCTTGCTGGAGCAAGTGAAAGGTGTCTTTAAAGATGCACAAATAAATACAGTGGATGGCGTAAAAATTGATTTCGAACGGGAATGGGTGCACCTGCGAAAGAGCAATACGGAGCCTATAATTCGCATTTACGCTGAATCGGCGACACGTGAATCGGCTGATTCGCTTGCTTCAAAAGTGATGAAGGAAATCCAACAATTGGTAGGATAATTTCTCCCGATTTGTAGGCCAACTTCCCGACCTTTGCCCCTATTATCATGGAAAAGAAAGTATACTTGGACAATGCGGCCACCACGCCGCTCGATCCGGAAGTTCTCGCGACGATGATGCCGTATTTGACGGAGTTTTTCGGAAATCCGTCTTCAACGCACGCATTTGGTCGCAAGACGAAAACGGCAATCGAAAATGCCCGTCGTTCCATTGCCAAAGCGTTGGGCTGTTCACCAGCGGAAATCTATTTTACAAGTGGTGGAACTGAAGCAGATAACTTGGCTATGCATGCGGCGATTGGTGACTTAGGATGCAAGCATGTCATTACCTCACCTATAGAACACAGTGCTGTTATCAAAACTGCACAAGCTTTGGCGGATAAGGGTGAAATCAAACTGAGTTTGGTGAAATTGACGCCTAATGGGCACATTGATCTTCAAGACTTGGAGCATCTGCTCTCCACCAATGAAAAGTCCTACGTGACGCTCATGCACGGGAATAACGAAATCGCCAACATTCTTCCATTGGATAGAGTGGGCGATTTGTGTGAAAAGTATGGAGCCATTTTCCATAGTGATACCGTACAAACCATGGGGCACTATGCATTTGATTTGTCAAAGTTGAAAATTCACTTTACTAATGCTGCTGCTCATAAATTCCATGGTCCAAAGGGTGTGGGATTCATCTATGTCAACAAGAAAATTAAAATCAACGGGACCATCACTGGTGGAGGTCAAGAAAGAGGATTGCGTGGGGGGACCGAAAATTTATATGGTATAATCGGGCTGGGAAAAGCCATTGAATTGGCTTATAGTCACTTGGAGGAACACCAAACCCACGTTTCTGGTCTGAAGCAATACATGCGCAACCGTCTGAAAGAGATTCTTCCCGAGGTTGTCTTCAATGGTGATTCGGCCAGTGAGGGCAGTCTTTATACGGTGTTAAATGTTACTTTTCCAGCCACCGCAAACTTTGACATGTTCCTGTTTTTATTGGACTTGGAAGGCGTTGCTTGCAGCGGTGGAAGTGCTTGCAGCAGCGGAGCGACCAAAGGAAGCCACGTATTGGAGGCCATAGACGCCCTGCGCACCGGTCAAGCTACATTGCGTTTCTCCTTCTCACGTTTTACTACGAGGGAAGAAATTGATTACGCATTGGAGAAAATCAAAGAAGTGTGCGCTGTTGAGGTGAATGCTTAATTCGGGCAATTGAGTCCAAAAAATGCCAGGAATACAACCAAATCCCCCACGCCAATGATGCCATCATTATTGATGTCTCCTTGGCATGGAAAGTCGAAATAGCAGGTTCCATCGTCTACTTGAGCCATCGGCGTATAATTGATGGCAGTGGGGTCGGTGCATCCTTCGAAAATACAGGATCCGTCGTCTCTTGTCGCTGTAGATGAATAGTTAGAAGCATTGGCATATGTGCAGCCTAAGCAAGAATAATCGCAACTCCCATCGTCGTTTGCACACAAAGAGCAATAATTGCAGGCGGTTGGGTCAGTGCATCCATCGGCCACAATATTGAAAATGCACGATCCATCGTCAATAGTTGCCAATGGTGAGAAATTTGAGGCCACGGCATAAGTGCAGCCAAAACAAGAATAATCACAACTGCCATCATCTTCCTGGGCCAATTCATTGTAATTACAGGCATTTTGATCTGTGCATCCGGGAATAGGGGCAGTAAAGGTGATGCTCCAACCACCTGAGATTGAGCCGGAGTCTCCTCCGAGGTCATCGATGACATAAAGAGACCATGTGCCATTGGCGGGATCACCTGTAAAAACGCTCGCAAAAGTCGCCGTGCCAGCGGTAGCAGAATAATTGATTGCACCTGGAATACTGCCGTAGGTATCAATAAAGAAGTCGCTAGGTCTAAATGTTCCCGAATTATTGACGCTGTTGGTCATATTGGCGGGGGCGGCATCGTCAAAAACATAGGTGGCTCCGCTAACATCGGTTCCTGAACCACAATCTGACATCAGGGTGATGGCCTCTCCATTTGGCGAGGCCAAAACAACATCTACATCACTTGGCCACGTATGTGAAAAACCGGTGATGGTGACCGTAAATGTATTGATCACGGCTGGTGCTCCGCTTACAACGATAGTTGAAGGAAATGGAGAAGCGGGGCTGCTATCATTAATAGTAATTGCTCCACTATTGGTGAAGGTTTGACTGCTTGCAGCAATGGAAATACTGAAGCAAATCAAGATGGTCAAGATACGGTTCATGGCAATAAGGAAATCTTCACTATAAAGAAGCTAAAATGTAAAAAAGTTGCCTTAAACAAAAAAAAAGCACCTTTTTAGGTGCTTTTTCATTTGGGATTGATTCTTTCTTACAAGTGGATCACTTCACCATATGCAGCGGCTGCTGCTTCCATGATGGCTTCGCTCATGGTCGGGTGCGGGTGAACGATTTTGATGAGTTCTTCGCCGGTGGTTTCGAGCTTGCGCAAGGCCACACATTCTGCGATCATCTCAGTCACATTGGCTCCGATCAAATGTGCCCCAAGAAGTTCGCCGTATTTTGCATCAAAAATGAGTTTTACAAAACCATCTTTGTGACCGGCAGCACTTGCTTTTCCTGATGCGCTGAATGGGAATTTACCTATTTTCAATTCGAAACCGGCTTCTTTGGCCGCTTTCTCAGTATATCCTACACTCGCAATTTCGGGCGAACAATAAGTACATCCCGGGATGTTCTTGTAGTCAAGCGGTTGTGGGTGATGACCTGCAATTTTTTCTACGCAAATAATCCCTTCTGCGCTTGCTACGTGTGCTAATGCTTGGCCAGGTGTGCAGTCACCGATAGCATAGTAGCCCGGAACATTGGTTTGGTAATATTTGTCTACTAAAATTTTGCCTTTATCCGTGGCAATACCCACATCTTCAAGGCCGATGCCTTCGATATTGGCCACTACTCCTACTGCAGAAAGTACAACATCACATTCAAGTACTTTCTCTCCATCAGCAGCTTTTACCTTCACTTTACACCCTTTTCCTGCTGTATCTACTGAAGTTACTTCTGCATTCGTCATGATTTCAATACCAGCCGATTTGAAGTTCTTTGCG
>JBMOFW010000214.1:0-4492 GCA_049318685.1 Flavobacteriales bacterium | reverse complement strand
TCGATTGAGACCCTGTGTAAGGATGATGCGAAAGCTACAGCGCCCAATTTTTTCCACTACACACGGACGAGTGACAGTGTCAAGAATCGGAATACCGGATGACATGCGCTTCACAAAGTCGTCATTGATTGGTTTATGGACCGACACGATGTACTCCTTTTCGTGGTGATTGCGTGCACGTAAAATTTTGTTGACGATGTCCCCGTCGCTGGTGAGCAGAATGAGTCCTTCGCTGGCCTTGTCGAGTCGACCTACAGGAAAAATACGCTTGGGGTGTTTGACGAAATCGACTATGTTGTTTTTCTCGCCGCGCACGTTGGTGGTGCATACAATACCCACGGGTTTGTTGAGGGCGATGTAGACGTGCTCTTCGCCGGTGGGCTTGATGGACTTGCCATCGACACGCACGTCATCGCCCTCCTTCACCTTTGTTCCTATCTCGGGCACCTTGCCATTGATGGTCACGCGGCGCTCTTCAATGAGGATGTCGGCTGCACGTCGCGAGCAAAAGCCGACTTCAGAGAGGTATTTATTGATGCGCGTTTCCAACGGGTGCGAAGGTAAATAGGATTGTAGGATTATAGGATTGCAGGATTAGAGGGAATGAAACGCCTTCCATTGAACTCTTGAATCCCCCTATAATCCTACAATCCTATATACCTTGACTAATCATCGTCCTCCGCTTCCACCTCTGTTTGATTTGCCGATGCTCCGCTGATTTCCGTATGCCGAATTTGTCCACCCAGGTAGGCCGCACGCGACACCACCACCAAGCAGAAAAGGGACAACACCAACACAGCGCGTGAAAGGAGATTCGCTTGAGCCGACTTCACCTTTGTGAAATAAAGCGCCACAATCGACACAGTACCTAGCACAAGCATCGACACAAACGCCCAGAAACCCGCATCTTCGTGCAGCTCGATAGCGCTTTCCAACACGCCGGGTATGTTCTCCACGGCCTCTTCCGCCGCTTCGCCCGTCAACTTGGCAATGGTCGCGCCGATAGCAGAGATGATGAATACATTGAATGCTGCAATCGACGTTTGATCGCTTTTGTGCCAGAGGCCGTGTGCCAACACAAGCATTCCGAAAAACGCCCCGAAGAGGGGCAAGTGAACAATGAGCAAGTGGATGTGAGCTTGGTCCATGAGTGCGAGTTTTTGTGCGGCTAAGAAAAGTGCTTTTGAGGCATGTGCGGTCTGAGGGAAGTCAGGATTGTAGGATCACAAGCCCCATCCGTAATCCGTCATCTGTCATCCGTAATTATTTAACCGCAATGGCGCAGAGAAGGCAGAGAGCTTGGGCACACCTGTCATCCACGAAACTCCAGCACTCACCATACTTCGTACTTAGTAATTAGTACTTACCACAATCCCCACCCGTCATCCGTCATCCGTAATCCGTCATCTGTCATCTGTCATCTGTAATTCAGAGTAAATAGACCTATCCGAAAAACACCAACATGACTTTCGTCGAGGCTTGCGCTGAGCTAAACCCCCACCAGAAGATTTCTGTATGCACAGCCTTGAATCTTCACCAATCAACAAACGACGAAACGCTTTTTGATTATATTCGTCAAGGCCTCCCGACAGCAGATTTGTTTCATAAAAGACTTACCAAAATGAGGGTCTGGTCAGACTTGAAACGAGGGAGAATAGTTGACCGGATTTTACACGCATGGAGTTTTGATGCGTTGCCAAGTGAAAACACTCGGACGTTGAAATTAAGTAAATACCATTTTAATCGGATCACATGAATTATCGTCATTACCTTTTTTTGCTTCCATTATTTTTAGTACCCATTCATAAGCTAGAGGCTCAGCAAAGCATCAACAGCGGAGGGGGCAACATTGAGGAAAGCGCGGGGTCGCAAAGCTTCACCATAGGAGAGGTTTTCTTCGAGACGATCTTCAGCAACGGTTCATTTGCATACGGCATTCAACAAGCGTATCCGGATAGTGTTGCAACTGTTATGATGAATCAATCGCGCGATTTTTCCATCAGCGTTTTCCCAAATCCATATTCCGATGTTCTTGTGTTGGAATGCACAGAAATTCCTTTAGGTCAATGCATCTATCAATTGACGGATGCAAGCGGTCCATTGCCCGAAGCCTCTTATTTCATTCAAGTGATTCATGAACATTCTTCAACTCCCGGTTGCATATTCAAAATCATAAAAACAAAACGATGAGATACTTTTCCATTTTTATTTGCTTCTTTTCGCTGAGCTACATAGCTTCCGCTCAAGCGCCACAACGGATGAGCTATCAAACAGTCATACGTAATGCCTCCAATGCACTGGTCAGCAATTCACCAATTGGAGTTCGATTGAGTCTGGTGCAAGGTGATCCATCAGGCTCTGCAGTGTATGCTGAAACACACACTACAAATAGCAATGCCAATGGGTTGATAACCGTTGAATTCGGTTCGGGTGAAGTGGAGATTGGATCTTTCTCAAGCGTAGATTGGAGCAACGGACCCTGGTTTATTTCATCGGAAATAGACTTGTCGGGCGGCACTAACTACCAATTTTCAAGTAGTCAGCAATTACTCAGTGTTCCCTATGCGCTACATTCAAATACTGCGGATAGTCTCGCTGGAGGTTATCCCGAAACCGATCCCCTTTTTTCAAGTTCGTTAGCAGCAGGAATCAGTGCCGCTGATACAGCCTATTGGAATCAAAAACAAAATCAACTGATTGCCGGAACGGGAATCATCATTTCGGGCGACACCATTCGATCCTCATGGCACGAGATTGGCGAACATTTCGGTGGCGGAATTGTGATCAGTGTATGGATGGAAAACAATGAGCAGCACGGATTGATAGTTTCTGCTTCAGATCTTGGAAATGTTCAATGGAGCAATGTGGTAAACACAGTCATCGGGATGAGTGCACAAAGTCAGATTGACGGCATAGCAAATACACAAGCCATCATTGGTCAAGATGGTCATGTCAGCAGCGCAGCTCAATTGTGCGCTGACTATACAGTCGGTGTTTATGACGATTGGTATCTTCCGGCTTTGATTGAATTGGAGTTGCTGAATCGCGCTTACTTGCAGGTTCAAACTTCTACAGCGAGTACAGAATTCGCAACCTTGTATTGGAGTTCCACCGAATACGAACTCCCACTTGATCCATGGATACTGGCCACCTCTGCCTATCAAATGGTTATGGGATATGGTGAAACTACTCCTTCGTCAAAGGATAGTTATGGAAAAGTACGTGCATTCAGAAGATTTTAATCCAAATCAGAACTATGTACCACATAAAATTATTGGGATGGGTGGTTCTCTTTACCATTCTTGAATTGGCTTCAAGAGCGCAGGCGCCAGCGTCTATAAGCTATCAAGCCATATTGCGCAATAGCGAAGGCACACTACTAAACGATCAAACCGTGGGTATGCGTATTTCTATCCTGCAAGGAACAGTTGATGGCCCGGAAGTCTTTGCCGAACTGCACCAGGTGATGTGCAATTCGTTGGGGCGAATCAGTTTAGTTATAGGAGGAGGTACAGATGTTTTTGGAGACGTGTCGAATATCAATTGGGCTGCAGATGCATATTTTCTTAAAACGGAAACTGATTTGGAAGGCGGAACTGCTTATACCCTAGAGACCACCGCTTCATTGCTCAGCGTGCCGTATGCATGGCATGCTAAGGTTACAGACCATGTTACCAATGCTATTGTTGAAGATGACCATTTGTTTGAATCCTCTGTTGCTTCTGCAATTACAGTTTCAGATACCGCGAACTGGAATGCCAGCATTCAACCGGTGATTGCAGGAGAAGGAATTGAACTCAATGGCAACACCATTAGCGCTCCTCGAGAGCATTGGATAGGAGAACTTTACGAAGGCGGTGTTGTAGCCGCGCTTTGGGAAATAAATGGAGAGCAGCATGGGCTGATAGCGGCAATGAGTCCTGTTGGACAATTTCCATACAGCAATATGATATACGATTTTGTGGGTAGCGATGCCTGGAACGGAGTAAATGGCCAGCAAAATACGGAAGCAATCATTGCCCAAGCAGGTCATAATCAGAGTGCAGCTATGGCTTGCAGCACCTATGGCGATGGCAATTGGTATTTGCCTTCCGTGCTCGAATTGCGAGCCATTTTTCAGAACCGATTTGTGTTGGAACAAGCAGGCGCCACGTTTATAAACTTCTATTACTGGACATCAACTGAGTATGCCACTGGGGACTGGGGTTATGGAGCATATGCCATTCCCATTTTTTCCGGTTCGTATTACGGCACCTTGACAGCCATTTCTAAATTTAATTATGCGTATGCTTGGCCGGTTCGTCAGTTTTGAGGCGAAAGGACTGGGGACAATTATGAGGAAAGCAATTCATTTGCCTAATCTGTCATTTGTCATCCGTAATTCTTTAACCGCAATGACGCAGAGAAGGCAGAGAGCTTAGGCACACCTACCATCCACGAAACTCCATGTCGGTGCCTGAAATAGCTTGACCGTTTTAGAAGGTGTAATTAA
>JBMOFW010000213.1:0-4495 GCA_049318685.1 Flavobacteriales bacterium | reverse complement strand
TGTTTGTGGAATCATTATCAAGTTTTTCACATTTAAAAGTGATTTTTGATGAAAAATCCTTCTCTAGTGGCTTTACCAAGCGCGAATTTGTCGTTACTACAGAAGAACAATATCCAAACGATATCATGTTTGAACTTCTGAAAGAAAAAGGAGCTATGGTGAATGGCATGCAGCCAGGAGAGCGCGTGAATGTGAAATTTGATATCCGCGGACGCGAATGGCAAGGAAAATATTTCAATTCGCTCGTTGCGTGGAAAGTAGAATCGCTCAATGGGCAAACGGCAGATGCGGGTTCAAACACACCGCTGCCTCCTCCTCCAAGCCCCATCGAAGATCCGATTGAAGACGATCTTCCATTTTAATTGACGCTGCAGCATGCCAGCCAATAAATACGCGCTATTACGATATCGTATCATCGATCGTTGCCTGAAGAATACGGCTAAAATGTATCCTTCTCGTGAAGATTTGCGCGCGGCATGTGAAGAAGCACTCTATGGAAGTGGTGGCGACGCCATTTCCCTGAGCACGATTGATAAAGACATCTGGGCCATGAAAAACGAAGGAGAATTGGGCTATTATGCACCCATTGCCTACAATCGTCAACATGGTGGCTATCACTACACAGATCCAGATTATAGCATCTCTGATATGTCTTTAGGGGATGAGGATTTACAAGCCTTGCGCTTCGCTGTGGCTACATTAGACCAATTTAGACATGTTCCCCTTTTCAAACAGTACGAAAGTGCCATTGAGAAAATCATAAGTCGCGTCAATATTAGTCCCAACCCAGAAGATGGCGATTTAGAAAAATACATTCAATTTGAAAAGTCCACAGTATCCGGCGGTATTGAATTTTTGGGACCATTACTTGATGCCATAAAAAACCGAACAATTGTTCGGTTCAATTATCGCAAGTTTCAAGACAACGTAGAAAAAAGCTACAATGTTCATCCGTATCTACTCAAGGAATACAACAACAGATGGTATTTGATCGCTTGGAACACAGAACGTCAAAGCGTTGCCACATTTGGCCTCGAGCGTATACTATCCCTTGAAATACAAAGCGAAAAATTTAAGGTCAATACCCATTTCGATGCTGATCTTTTCTTCAAGCATAGTATAGGTATTACAGAGACACAGCACGAACCTGTTCGTATCGTCTTGAGCTTTTCCGGATATACCGGTCGATTTTTAATCACCCAACCCATTCATCCCTCGCAAAAGGTGTTGAGTCAGGATGATCTGCGCGTAGATCTCGAACTTTACGTGCTACCTACAGAAGAACTTTACAACTTTATTCTTGGGTTTGGTCCAAACGTTCGGGTCGAATCGCCTGAATCCGTGGTCTTGGAAGTAAAATCGCGACTTCAAAAAACCGTTCATCTCTACGCCTAATGTTGAGAGAGTGGATTAAAAAGTACCCCGTTGTTACCTCAGGACTGGTCATTTTGATCATCAAACTCTTGCTCTGGCCTTGGGCCGAAATCACCGATGCCGACGCGGTATCGCGGATCATTTATGCCTATGATTTAGCCGCTGGATGGCATGTTGTGCAAGATACCATATGGCCCCCGGCTCATTTTTACTTTTTAGCACTGGGAGCAGAAATTTCCGATAATCCACAAGTATTGCCCATTGGCATGCATATCTTGGTATCCTGGCTAGGATTTTTCACCATGTATGCGTGGCTTAAACAATGGAACTCATCTCAGCAAGCGCTCTTCGCTTCTATCCTCTTTAGCCTAAGTCCACTTGCACTGCGTTTGGGAAACAGTCCAATGGCTGAAAGCTTCCTCATCGCCTTGTTACCAGCCGTTCTGTATTATTTGAATAAACGGGATTGGAAAACGGCTGATATATTGAAGGCAGGACTCATAATGACCGTTACGTGTGCTTTCCGATATGAAGCTTGGCTTATTGGTTGCCTTATTGGCGTATGGTTAGTATTGGAAAAAAGATACAAAGACTTTTTGATTTTTGGAGCAGCCACGACCCTATTTCCAATCTACTGGATGTTGGTGCAATGGCAGAGTACTGGAGATTTTCTCTATGGCATTCATGGCAATGATGTATGGACACATCAGTACTTGGGAATGAAGTTCGAAACAGATCCTGAGATTCTTGCTCGCCGATTTATTTTTTTTCCCTTTTCGTTGTGGATTGCCATTGGCCCCGTAGCTGTGTATTTGTGGTGGAAAGCGAAAATCACATATTCCGGCTCAGAACGCCATCTTGCCTTGGTGGCAGGGTTGTATTTGCTAATTGAAATCTATCAAAGCGTTGCTGGCAATTTGATGAGCCATCATCGACTGACTGCCGTCTTGCTTATTCTTTCCATGCCTTTCTTATCGCGCGTTCATTGGAATCTGCAAAAAGTCGCTATAAGTGTCTGCCTCACTATAGGCTTATCTCTGCTTTATCCTATGGAGGGCATCGGCCCTATTCCTCGGATGAAATATCGGGAAGTCGTCACCATGAATCAGGAAATGCAAAGCGCTGATATTCGAGGCGACAAGGTATTGATTGATTTCATCGGCTGGGACAACACGTATTATACGCTTCTCGCTCAATTTCGACACAACAGTATTGTCATGTCTGACGCGATGAGCGATTCGGATAAGCTAGGGTTAATAGGGAGCTTAGTCCAAACAAGTCATTATCTGCTTGTTACGCGTTTAGACTCTCCTTTAATTGAGCTTATAGCTAAAAACTATAAAGGAACAGAAATGTGGCGCGGAGAGCGCTATGTGGTGTTACGCATCGAAAAAAAGTGATTTTTTTTTCGCCTTGTAAATAGGTTACAATCTCGACCAAGTGATTTGTATCGTCAAACAAATAATACGATACCAATGAAATCGCTTGCAGAAGTTCAAATGTACATCGACAGTTTTTCCCGACCAAATGGATATAATCCGTATGCGTGGAACGTGACCAAGAAACTAGCACTCGAGGTGTGGGAGAGTTATTTGGGCAATCGTCCATTTCGCAGACCGGTAAATTATTTGTGCCAGGAATTCTATCAAATGATTCGAAGACCGGAAGACGGCGAATACATATTACCCAAGAACAGTTTTCGCATGTTAAGTAACGGTTGATTTGCGGATTCTATGTGTTAACCAAAAAAGAGCAATTCCCCGGAAGAACAAAGAGCGTGGTTTTCTTCCGGTGGAATTGTTCATAAGTTCCAACTTGGACGCGTAGGATTAACAGAATCGGTATTTACATTTGGTTCACACGACCTGCGGTATTTTCCGTTTCGGCGACAAATTTAAGCGATTCGTCAAATAAATTTGGAGATTCGTCGAAACTGAATTAAATTTGCGGGGTAAAATTAGGGTAACATAGATCTACCAATGACCACAATCGCAGGAAAAACGCTCGAAGAAATTCAGTCCATATACCACCAATTGGTTTTGGGAACACTGAGCGTTAGTCCTAAAGAAACCCTGATTTTCAGTCATTTTGGCGACTTTTCTCAAAATAAAGTAGACAGTACCATCAAACTCATTGAGAGTGCAATTATTGAGGCTGGAGATAAACGCCAAACCATGCGCCGCATATGTAGCGTTCTTATTGAAATTCTTCAAAATACTTCACTTCACGCTTCCAAGGATGGCAATAGTCACATGCACGCGTATTTGATTATTTCCCGCAATATCAATCATTACCGCATTCAAACCGGCAATTTGATCCTAGCATCTGATATTCCTGTATTGAAAGCAAGAATGCAAGAATTGACCTCGATGGATAAGAATGCGATTCGCAAAATGTTCATCGAGACACTTTGCAACGAAGACTTTACCTACAAAGGAGGCGCAGGTCTTGGATTATTGACTATTGCCAAGCGTTCCATCGAAACGGTGAAATACGACATCACTTCCATTGATCCGACATTCGGTTATTTTCAAATGGAAATCTATATGGATACCGAATAGTATCGTAATTTCATGGCATGAAAAAATATGCCAACCAATTCATCTTTTCATTAGTTCTTATTTCCGTGCTCATTCTCAATTCGTGCAGTAACAGCGCGAAAAAAGAAGTGAAGAATAAATTTAACGACCCATTGTTTGTAGAATTGTATGACGCGGCAGATCAAAAAGATATTGTCAAAATCAAAAAATTCTTGCAACACCAAAGAGCTGATCTCCGCACCGATGCGGCTTGGTTGTGCTCCTATCAATCGGATACCACGCTCATTACTCCGCTATTTTCTTTACTCAAAGACTCTGTTGAAGAAGTAGGCGCCGCTGCAGCTCATGCTTTGGGTTATTTTCAACTAAATGAAAAACAGCAAGCTAATATCGAATTGGGAATTAGTCTCGAAGTATCACAAAAACAGAGTAAGCATTCTCTTCTACTAAAAGAAATGATGATCACAGCAGCGAAAAATTACCAACCGAAGGAAGAGGTAATTAAAACTGTTTATTTCGGAGGATTTTATGATGAAGTGGAAATGACAACCCCATTTGAGCAGACCATGTTTAATGTTCCT
>JBMOFW010000212.1:0-4509 GCA_049318685.1 Flavobacteriales bacterium | reverse complement strand
ACTTCTACCACTTGTTTGGTGTATTGCATAGCATCCCATGAGGCGCCATGAACCTGAGGGATACAACGGAAGGAATATGGATCTTGAACGTGTTCCTTTTTCTGTGCAATAATTTCACTGCCGCTCAACATCGTGAGGATGCGTGAGGCCACAGATTGTTGTCCGTGATGATTTCGAATACTATGCAAAGAATTATCAAACGGTTCAGGACGTCCATCAAACGCTTCGAGAGCCATAGCTGCAATGACTTCACCACCGCGCATCAATTTTTCTCCAAGCAATACACAATGCGTTGCAAATGCGCTCATGAATTGGGTACCGTTGATCAAAGCGAGTCCTTCTTTGCTTTTCAAACGGATCGGCTGCCATCCTTTCGATGCATTCATTTCGGCACCGCTCATACGCTTTCCATCCAGTATCACTTCCCCTTCACCGAGTAATGGCAGACATAGATGGGAAAGCGGAGAAAGATCACCGCTCGCGCCGAGCGATCCTTGAGAATACACAATTGGAACAACCCCTTCATTAAAAAAATCAATCAAGCGATTGACAGTTTCCAATTGCACTCCACTGTGACCAAAACTCAATCCCTTTATTTTGAGTAAAATCATCAATCGAACAATATCGCTTGGTACTTCTTCTCCCATACCGCAAGCGTGCGATAAAAGCAAATTGCGTTGAAGCGACTCCAACTGATCATCATCAATGATTGTATTGCACAATGCACCAAAGCCGGTATTGATTCCATAGATGGGGTCTCCGGATTCGGCCATGCGGCTATCGAGAAAATCTCGGCATTTCAAAATCAAATTCGCCGACTTGTCACTCAATTTTAATGGGCGATTGTGCTGGAGAATATCAGCAATTTCGGCAATAGTTAATTTGCTGTCGGGACTTATCTCGTAATGCATTTGGTCGAATTTTCGGTAAAAATACATCGCAAAGCGGAACCAATCCTAGAATTAGAGCCGCTCAACCTAAGTATCAACCACTTAAATGAGAAATGTCATTTTCAAGATAGAGGTTGATTACCTTCGCCCTTCAAAATTGCAATTCGGTAAACCCATGAAAAAACCAATTAAATTGTTGATGTTGGGCGGACTTCTTCTATCAGGAACCGCACAGGCTCAGCAAATCAAGTTTGAGGAATACGACCTCAAAAACGGTCTGCATGTTATTTTGCATGAAGATCACAGCACCCCGATTGTGGCGGTGACAGTTATGTACCACGTTGGATCAAAAAATGAGACCGCCGGCCGCTCTGGAATGGCGCATTTCTTTGAACACTTGTTGTTTGAAGGATCAGAAAATATTGGACGTGGGCAATATGCCAAATATGTAGAAAATGCAGGTGGTGGTTTGAATGCAAACACGTCACAAGACCGTACATTTTACTATGAACTTTTACCAAGCAATCAAATTGAACTTGGTTTGTGGTTAGAGAGTGAGCGTATGCTTCACGCCAAAGTAGAAATTCAAGGCATCGAAACGCAACGCGAGGTCGTTAAAGAAGAAAAGCGTCAGCGCATTGATAACCAACCTTACGGTAACTTATTTGCAGAAACCTTGGATCACGCTTTTGATGTGCATCCATATGCTTGGGCTCCTATTGGCAGCATGGAAGATTTGAATGCGGCACAGGAACAAGACTTCATCAATTTCTACAAAACTTTTTATGTACCGAACAATGCCGTGTTGTCGATTGCAGGCGACATTAATATTGAGCAAACCAAGGCTTTGATTGCTAAATATTTTTCGGGCATTCCAAAAGGCACCATGGCCATTCCTCGTCCTACCGTGCAAGAGCCGATAAACAAAGGCGAAGTGCGCGACACCATTAAGGTGAAAGACCAATTGCCAATGATTGTTCAAGCCTATCATATCCCTGCGCAGGGAACACCTGAGTTTTATGCTGTAGATATGTTGAATCAGTTGCTTGCTCAAGGTGAAAGTTCAAGACTGAATCGTTCAGTTGTCGAAGAAAAACAATTGGCGCTCTTCAGCGGAGCATTCACCTATGAAGTAGAAGATCCCGGGTTGACTATGGCGTATAGTTTAGCCAATATGGGTATAGATCCTAAACAAGTAGAAGATGCGATGAACGCAGAATTTGATCGTGTGAAAAATGAATTGATCACAGAAGAAGAATTCCAAAAATTGCGCAATCAAGTAGAATCCGACTTTGTGCAAGCCAATTCGACTGTTGCCGGTATCGCAGAAAGTTTGGCCAACTATCACATGTATTATGGTGATGCCAATTTGATCAACACGGAGATCAAACGCTATTTGGCCGTTACCAAAGAAGATATCATGAATGCTGCGAAGAAATATTACAACCCAAACAACCGTGTGGTACTTTACTTCTTGCACGATCCATCCATGCTTAAATCCGAATAATCATCATGAAACGTATATATTATTTTTTATTCGCCGCATTGACCTTAATTGCTGCGAGCTGCAATAACAAAGCCGTTCAGGTAGATCGATCTATCGTACCGGCCGCCGGTCCTGCTCCAAAAATTCAGATCGGACAGTACAAGCTTTTCACTCTAGAAAACGGATTGAAGGTGATCGTGGTAGAAAACCACAAATTGCCGAAAGTATCGTACAGCATCAACTTAGACACAGATCCAATTCTGGAAGGAAGCAAAGCGGGTTATGTTTCTATGGCCGGCAATCTCATGAGTGCAGGTACAACTACAAAAACCAAAGCACAAATCGATGAGAAAGTGGATTTTCTCGGTGCTGTGTTGTCTACTTCGGCCAAGAATGTTTTCGGCAATTGTTTGAAAAAACACAGTGAAGATTTCCTCGCCCTGATGGCTGATGTTGTATTGAATCCTTCATTTCCACAAAGTGAATTGGACAAAGAATTGGTTCAAACAAAATCAGGTTTGGCCAATGAAAAGACCGATCCGGGATCAATCAGCGGAAAAATAGCCAATCTCTTGAAATACGGTGCTGATCACCCTTATGG
This sequence comes from Flavobacteriales bacterium, assembly GCA_049318685.1. Classification (GTDB taxonomy): domain Bacteria; phylum Bacteroidota; class Bacteroidia; order Flavobacteriales_D; family Sanyastnellaceae; genus JAIXWP01. The sequence goes on along the minus strand of JBMOFW010000212.1, from coordinate 1,532 downwards.
AGAATTCCAATCAGAAGCAACGATTGAAAAAATCACCCGCGAAGATTTGGTGAACTACCATAAAAAGAATTTCAAACCGAACGTAGCATATCTCGTTATCGTTGGTGATATCACCGAAGCCGAAGCGAAGATGCAAGCTGAAAAATACTTCGGTAAATGGGAACGCGGCAATGTGATGGGAAACAAGTTCAAAACTCCACAATTTCCAGCTGGAAATCAAGTAGCTTTTGTTCCGGTGCCTGGCGCTGTGCAAAGTGTGATAGACATCACGTATCCCATCGACTTGAAACCGGGTACACAAGACGCTATTGTTGCCAACGTACTGAATAATGTGCTTGGTGGCTCGGGTTTCCAAACGCGTTTGATGCAAAATCTTCGTGAAGACAAAGCCTACACTTACGGTGCATATTCAGAAATTTCGTCTGATGAATTGGTGGGTTATTTCAGTGCCGGCGCAAGCGTGCGCAACGAAGTAACAGATAGTGCTATCGTACAGTTCCTTTTTGAAATGGATCGTTTGGTAAATGAGCCCATAGCAGATTCTACGTTGCAAACAGTCAAGAATATCATGACTGGTAGTTTCGCTCGTTCACTTGAACGCCCAACTACAGTAGCTTCATTTGCTTACAACATTGAAAAATATGGATTGCCAAAAGATTATTACGAAACCTATTTGCAAAAACTGAACGCTGTAACGGCGGCAGATGTGCAAGCGATGGCCCAACGTCTAATCAAGCCAAGCAATGCTTACATCACGGTAGTTGGCAATAAAGAAGTAGCGCCTAAATTGAAAATGTTTGCTGCTTCAGGAAAAGTCGATATGTACAATCCGGATGGCAGCGTTTTTTCAGAAATGCGCCCCGTTCCGGCAGGTGTAACTATTGAAACGGTCCTCAACAACTATATCAATGCACTCGGCGGAAAGGAAAAATTATCCAACCTCAAATCCTTTGATCAAAAAGGTAAATTTGTGATGGGGCCAATGGCTATGGACATGAACTTGAAAATGAAAGACAACGCCAAATTGCTTATGACCGTAAATATGAACGGCATGGACCTGATGAAGCAAGCGTGCAATGGAAAAACAGGGTATATGCTTCAAATGGGTGCTCCTAAAGCCGACATGACAGAGGATGAATTGCTCGAAATTAAAAAGCAAACTGACCCACTTCTTGAACTGCATTATGCCCAATTTGGTATGATCGCTGAACTGAAAGGAATTGATAGCATGGACGGTCAAGAGGTGTACGTTGTGGAAGTGAAAGAATCAAACGGTGACATGAGCACAGAATACTACAATGTGGCTACTGGATTGAAAATGAAAACAGTTGCCGTATCTACCAAAGATGGTGAAACATCAACTGCTGAATCCATTTATAAAGAATACAAAGACTTCAGTGGAATTAAAGTGGCAAGTCACATCATTCAAACGGCCCAAGGGCAAACGTTTGAAATGACGGTAGAAACCTATGAGTTGAATCCGAAACTTGACGATAGTCTTTTCAACTAAAGAAAAAAACATGACACCCGCC
>JBMOFW010000211.1:0-4534 GCA_049318685.1 Flavobacteriales bacterium | reverse complement strand
GCGCTGGAACAGCGTCACATTCTACAGTCGTATTTGCAGGAACGCCTTCAAGCACTGGTGCTGATTCGTCCACCACATTGATGGTTTGAACAAAGTCAACATCGTTGCCACAGTCGTCTGATGCAGTCCATGTACGAGTAATTACATATCCGCACGTGTTGTATTCAATTTCTTGATTGTATTCTACAGGAACATTGCTATCGCAAGCATCCACTGCAGTCACAGTTGCTGCTGAAGGAATCGAAGCCTCGCTAGTCACAGTCAATGTAGCTGCTGGAGTGCCATTCAATACTGGAGCAGTTTCATCTACTACAGTAATCGTCTGAGATACTGTGTTTGATTCATTACCACAGTTGTCAACGGCTTTCCACGTCTTGGTGCGAGTGTAAGTTCCCTCACAAGCGCCTGGAGTAGTCTCGTCAGAAACAAGAACCACCATCACATTTTCATCACAGTTGTCTTCTGCTGTTGGCGCAGTAAACACCGGCTCTGCAGGACAAGCAATCGTTGCATTGTCACCAGCAGCGCTGATGGTTGGGTTGGTGGTATCCTCTACTGTAATCACCTGAGAAGCGGTAACAGGGTTGCCACATGCATCAGCAGTTGACCATGTGCGGGTAATCACATATCCACAATCGGCATCTGTTGTGCTTTCTTCAAAATCAACTTGAAGGTTGTTTGAGAAATCATCTGATGCAGTCACCGTAGCTGGCGCTGGAACAGCGTCACATTCTACAGTCGTATTTGCAGGAACGCCTTCAAGCACCGGTGCTGATTCGTCTAATGCATCTATAGTAACTTCAATAGCATCCAAACAACCGTTATTGTCTGTTACAGTCACCACGTGATTGCCAGCAGCGACGTTATTAAATGTTGCACTTGATTGACCAGCTCCACCATCGAGCTTAAACGTATAAGGTGTTGCGCCATTTGATGCTGCAACAACAATGGTTGCTGTAGCCTCATCCGCACAAGGCACATCTGTTTTCGACACAAAAGTAAGTGTCAAATTCGATGTCGTTTGAATGGCGTCGATATCGTTCGCTGTACATCCGTTATTATCGGTAACGGTAACAGAAACAGCTCCTGCACCAAGACCTGAAGCGAATGATGAGGTTTCACCATTCGACCACAAGTAAGTATAAGGAGCGGTACCGCCTGATACAGCCACACTCGCGTAACCATTGTTGGCTGCACACAATGTGTTCACCGTAGAAATGGTTGCTGTCAATACGGCCGGCTCAGTAATAGTATAGGTATCAGTGGAAGTACATCCATTGGCATCACTAACGGTCACTGTATAGTTTCCGGCAGCAAGATTGCTCAACGTTCCGCTCGACGGCCCGTGTGTCCATGTATATGAGAATGGAGCTTGACCAGTTGGGTTCAATACAATTGAACCATTGTTTGCCCCATGACACGTGATTGGGTTTACCGTACCATTTGAATTAATAACTGTCACAGTAACTGTTTGGTTGGCCGCATCGGGCAATACGCACGCATCACCTGAGATAATACGACGGAAGTAAGTGGTGGTGCTTAATACACCAATCAAGCTTCCTGAAAGATTTTGCGTATTCCCACCAGAGATATTTACCCAAGTATTTCCATCCGTACTCTTTTGCCAAGTATAAGTTACGTTGTTTGAAATTACGTTTGGATAAGCTGTCGAAGTTTGGTTGCGTGAAATATTAGGCAACACATAACTTGGAACAGTACCAGTAAAATCGCTCGGTTGAATTCCTGCACAAATAACTTGGCTACCGTAAATCTCATTGTTCACCATATCCGGCGGGTTCGACCAAACCACCAAACCTGGTTCGTAGATCGACGTTGAACTTTCTTTATTCGTATTCAATGCCCCAGTCGTCAATGGAATATTGTTCGATTTTGAAGTCACGATCGTATAAATGCGGCAATTGCTGAATTTGATACCGCGCTCCCCTACCGGATCGTAGTCATCGCCAGAACCACCATAATATGTACTATACAATGGTGATGAAGCCAAGTTTGAAGGCATTTTGAAAAACACCTTGTCATTATTTGGAGTGCTACCATTGCTGTTGGTGTTGTTAAGCAATGATTGCAACGCATCCGAAGTTACTGGGAAGTTGGTTGAGTTGGAATACCCAAATACATAGACATCATCATTATCGTCCACATTCAATCCCATCATATTCACCTCGGCATTCGATCCACCTACATAAGTAGATGCCAATAAGGTTTGAGCTGTATCCATTTTAGCAATGAAGAAATCGTCACCGCCGTTTGACGACAGATCATAACCACCGCTGATCAAATTCGAAGAAGGCAGACCATCGGTCACACCTCCAAAATAAAAGGCATTCTTTTGTTGGTTGAATTCCATACAAAGAATGCGTGTATCGTTTGAAGAAGTGGATGAGAAATAGGAAGCCCATACCACACCACCATTCACACTTTTCAATTTTGAAAGTAAACCAGCGGTATCACCGCCACGTGCATTTTGACGCGGATTAACTGTTGGGAATGCAGAAGATCCCGTTATACCACCAAGGTAAATATCACCAGTAGCCTCATTCGTCAACATGATGTGTGCTCGGTCATCGCCTGTTCCGCCGTAGTTTTTCATCCAACCAATACTGGTGAGGTTTGCATTGATTTTGAAAACAAACACATCTTGATTTTGATTGCCGTTGCTGCGATTTACCGCACCACTTGAAGGGTAGCGTGTGCTCAAGTTTCTACTTGTAGTAGAACCGCAAACGTAGATATCTCCCGTGCTACTCACACGAAGATCATACGAGTTGTCAGTATAGTTACCACCAATGACAGCCGCTTTCAAGCTATTACCGGCTGTATTTAATTTAAGTACAAAAATATTATCACCTGATTGGGCTCTTCCGTCAAGTCCACCTGTATTGCCATAGGCTGTTCCGGCAGTCAAAGGAAAATCGGTACTTTGAGTTTGACCGGTAATGAAGATATTCCCATTGCTATCCATTTCCAAGGCGTATGGATTGTCATCGCTGGCACCACCGATATACGTTTGCCAATCGCGAACACCGACACCGCCTACTGTGGCTGGTTCGTAGTATTTACCAACAATCAAATCGATACCACCATTGGGTGAAGTCTCCAGTGCACCGGTGGTAATTAAATTGGTTTGACCGTCTACACGCGCTACTGTAATAATAGCACCATCAGTAGGATCGATATAGATACCGTGACCGTGGTTGTGTCCGTCTGTGTTCTGTCCCAAAGCCGAAGAGTTGGTATTGATCCAGGTTGCCCAACGCAAAGCGATTGGGTCGATCAACAATGGGAAGTTTGGATTGAAATTTCCAAGATTGAACGTGTATGTATTGTTGTCAATGATTTTATAAGAAGCGTCGACATATTCCTTTTGACCATTAATCATTTGATAGACCACTGGTGAAGGCAGACTCATTTCACCAACAGAAGTGGTGAGCACGAGGCTACCCGCGTTGTTGATGGTCATTTTCGAAATACCTTCCAATTGAATCATCAATTGAGCGGCATCAAATCCTTTTTTACAAACGATATCATATTCCAATGACCCGTCGATAGCTGGGTAGTAGCGGACATCCACATTTGGATATACATTTTTGTACCAAATTTCTTGATATGAGGCCACATCCACAGCGTGCACGTTGCCTTTAAAGTAGTTGAATGAATCAGCGTGTTTCGTGCCTGTTTCAATCGACATGTTTGCGCTATGATTGAGGAATTTCATCTTCCAAGCATGAGCGCGAATGGCGATGGGAGCTTCCTCAAACGAACGCCCCTCGCTAAGTGCGATTTCCTGGCGCATAGTTTGTTCCGAGCGGGCCACGAGATCTTCCGGGAGGTATGTACTTAAAAGTACACCATCCGACATGACCGAAGCGGCACCCAGTCTAAAGCGTGCGTTGAACAGGATTGGTTTTTCCAACTGGCCTTTGTTCTCAACGAAATAGATTTTTTCGTTGTAATAGTGCAATAGCTTTTCCACCTCGGGGTCGAGGGTAAGATTGGAAGAAGCGCTAGCCGGTTTGAGGAGGATTGTTCGCGCCGACTCATCATTGATTTGTTGAGCCGCAGCATCTCCTGAAAGGAGTGCGAGGACAAACACGAAGCTTAAAGTAAAGCTTGAACGAAGCATCCCTTTCCACCCAGTGGATTGGGCACTGATCATTGAATTTAAGTACATTAGGTTATAATTTAGCCTGAATAGCTAAAACAAGAGATTTCGGCCATTCGGACGCAAATTTAATCCATTCATCGTTAATATTTTCTCATTCGTCGAAAATTTAACACTGACTACATATTCAAGTCTATGAAAAGCGGGAAGGGAGGAGCGAGGAGTGAGGAATGAGGAATGATAAGTGAGGAGGGATGAGGGATGAGGGGGAAAATTATTTTGGTGATTGACAGTGCATTGGGCGGAAAATGCGATGAAATGTTGCCGTAGTGTTTGGAGAATAAAAAATTATACTACTTTTGCCGCGGAGAGATGGCAGAGTGGTCGATTGCGGCAGTCTTGAAAACTGTT
>JBMOFW010000210.1:0-4547 GCA_049318685.1 Flavobacteriales bacterium | reverse complement strand
ATTCGTAAGGTTGAAATTACCGGCGACCACCAGGTTGCGCGTCATCCAGTTGTTTTGACGTAAGAAAGGATGGCAATTTTCAATACTATTTCCTCCAAAAGTGCCATAGCGAAGATGGCCCAAGAAGAGTTCGCCGGTGAAGGCGTAATTGTCTTTAAGGAAGGTAGTGTCTTTGAGTTTTTCCGGATCGTGTTTTTCCAATTCGGCAAATCTCCCCATCACTTTGGCAAAAACATCTTTGATTGGTTGTTGGTCGTTTGACCGAATCCGGGAGATGTATTTTTTCCCGGGTTGCGGATGAAGTTTGATGTTGGCCAGTCCCGCGCCGTCTTGCCCGCGGTTGTGTTGCTTCTCCATCAGGAGATACATTTTATTGAGGCCGTAAAATGGAGTTCCGTATTTCTCGGAGAAGTGCTGAAGAGGTTTCTTCAGACGGAGGAGGGCGATACCGCACTCGTGCTTAATGGCGTCACTCATGGTCGAGTAGTCCGAATGATTCGGGGTGCAAAAGTAGTGATTTGGTGGCGATGAAAAAAAAAGAAGTGAAGTGTATGGAATTTTCAATGGTATGGCATCTTTAAAGAAATACCAGTTATTATGAAGAAAACAATACTTTGCACCGCACTCGCAATGATGTTTGGATTAATGGGATTTTCGCAGGGAACCGGGGAGGTTTATGGGAAAGTGCTCGACGAATCGGGCCACCCATTGGATCAGGTTTCTGTCTCTTGTCTGATTGGGGATGGTCTTGTAGGAGCTATTACAGACAGCACAGGTCATTTTCGACTGAAACCCCTTCCGAATGGGAAACAGAACATTCGGTTTAAATTGGCGGGGTATCATCAGGTAGAATTGAATGGGGTGGTGATTAAAAGCGATCAGATCACTTATTTGGAAACCGTTGTGATGAAAGACACCATGAATATATTGGCCGGCATTGAAATTATTTATTACAAAATTCCATTGATTGACAAGGACGGAGGCAATGTAACCGCGATCGCCGGGAAAGAACTGAATCAGATGTCCTCGTCGAATGGAGGCGACATCAAGAAAATGGTGACATCATTGAGTTCAGACATCAAGACCGATGCTAGTGGGGAAGAATTGTATTTCAGAGGAAGTCGAGCCGGCAGTGTGATTTATTTCATTGATGGCGTGAAGGTGCGTGAGAATGTGCCGAATATTCCGAGCAGCGGCATAAGCATGATGCAGGTGTATACAGGGGGATTGCCCGCTAAATATGGCGACACTACCGGTGGTGTGATTGTGATAGAAACGAAAAGTTACCTCGAAGATTACAATGAAAAAATGCGGCGATAAGGCTTAAATTCCTAATATAGAGCAGCAGTCAACAAAAACCGGATGAAGGAATCATCAACACATAATCTAAGTGATGCGAACTTATTGGAGCGATACCGCACTGATTTGGATGCGCGTTGGTTGGGAGAATTGTTTGAACGATACCGTCATCTGGTTTTTGGTTTGTCATTGAAGTACCTCAAGGATAAGGAAGAGGCCAAGGACGCGACCAATGGAGTCTTTGAGAAATTGATTTCCGCGGATCAACTTCCGGAGATCAATGTTTTTGAGCATTGGATTTACACTGTCAGTAAAAATTATTGTTTGATGAAATTGCGATCTGACGAACGCCGACGAGCGCATATTGCACATTTGCGAGCAGAGGGTCAGGAGCAGGACGAGTTGACCTCCAAGGAAATTCGGGAGGCAGATTTAGTCCAATTGGAACAAGCCATTATTCAGCTGAGTGAAGCTCAGAGACTATGTATTACTAAGTTTTATTTAGAGGAAAAAACGTATAAGGAAGTCAGTGAAGAAACGGACTATTCGATGAATGAAGTGAAGTCGTATTTACAGAACGGCAAACGCAATTTGAAGTTATTACTAACCAAACGCGCATAATGAACCACGATACGCACATAGGGTTTCCAACGGAGCAGGAGCTCATCCAATACCACCAAGGTCAATTGGATAGGGCACGTGTTCGCGAGATTGAAGAAATGGCCCTAGATCATCCGATGTTGATGGAGGCTCTTGAAGGATTTGCCATTATTGCCGCTCCGGCGAGTTTGGTCAACGGGTCGAATGCTGTTCGTTCTGGTTCTTGGAAGTTTTGGGTGGTTGGCTTGATGGCAGTGGCAGGTGTCGTCGCTGCTATATTGTTCATGAATAAAAACGCGTCTATACAACAACATCGTATTCACTCTTCAATGCCATCACCACCTCAAGTGATCAACGCAACGCCCATTGACTCTACGGTTGAAGTGGCGGCAGTGGTGGTGAAAGAAGTATCACCGGTAAAGATTACAAAGAGCAAAGAGGATCGGAAAATAGTGAATGATATTCTGGATCCTTTGGCATTTGTCGAACCTATTTCTCCGATAGATTCTCATTCATATCCGCGTATTGTCAACAAAGACGTGACTTTGCGCAATGACAACCTCGAGTATCGCAGTGCCGGTGAAGTGGAAATCAAGCGAAGTGAAGGCATTATTTACATGGGAAAAATATTATTTATCCGTGATTTCAAGATTGTTGACTATACATTGATGCGCAGAAATGACTGGGTGGGTTTCGAACCAGAAGGAGGCGTTGAGGCACAGTATGAGGATGAAGACAAGCAAAATTCAGCGCGTCGTGATCAGCAAAAAACTGAACAAACGATCGGATATTTAGAATATTTGGAAGAGGCGATTGCTTTTGTTGAAAAACAGCAATGGAAGCAAGCGATTCAGCGGTTTGAGGTGGTGTTGGCGCAGTATCCAGACGATGTGAATGCGCTATTTTATGGTGGGTATTGCGCATATCAGAATGAAGATTTTGTGATGGCAGAAACTTGGTTAGCGCGCAGTTTAGAGAGTCCAATTGGGACATTTAGAGAAGAGAATAAATATCATTTGGCTAAAGTGTTTATGGCACGAAACAAATTTGATGAAGCGCGTACTTTGCTTCGGGAGATTGTAGAAGCGAAAGGTTTTTATGCGGTTCAAGCGCAATCGATGTTGGAGCAATTTTAAACAAAGATCCCGGCACGAAGCCGGGATCTAAGTCTAAACCTTAACCAAAGCCGAGAGATTCGGCTGCTATGAAATCAGCTTTAGTGAGCTGATTGCTTCTTCAATTTTTTCATCAATCTCGCTTTCAATGATTCGGAGATTTCGTACATCACCGGCACCAGTATGAGGGTGATGAATGTAGCGAAACTCAAACCAAATACGATGGTCCATGAGAGCGGTCCCCAGAACGCCACGTTATCACCTCCGAAATAGAGGTGCGGGTCGAGCTCTGTGAAAAGCGTTACGAAGTCGATGTTGAGACCTACAGCCAGCGGAATCATACCGAGGATGGTAGCGGTAGCTGTGAGCAATACCGGAGTCATCCGTGTGCGGCCGGCTTCGATGATAGCAGGAACAAGGTCTTTGCCCTCTGCTCTTAGAATATCTGTAAACTCAACGAGCAAGATACCGTTGCGGACGACGATACCGGCAAGTGCAACGATGCCGACACCGGTCATAACGATAGAGATACTCATATCAAAGATGGCCAATCCCAACAACACACCGATCACACTGAAAATGATTTCAGAAATGATGATTACCGTGCGTCCGATAGAGTTAAACTGCATGATGAGAATGAGAACAATGAGGCCGAGAGAAAGCATTAACGCATTTCCAAGGAATGCTGCGGTTTCGGCTTGTTCTTCTTGTTCACCGGTCATTTGCACTTTTACGCCTTCATTGATGTTTTTGAATCCTTTGATTTCGCGATCAATGTTTGCTACTACTTCATTTGGGTTGAATTCGGAAAGCACATTGGATGCAAGCGTGATTACACGCTTTTGGTTTTTACGTTTTATGGCGGCGAAAGTACTTGAGTATTCCACGTCGGCAATAGAAGAAAGGGGCACTTGGCGAACCATTCCGCCCATATTCATATCGCGGAAAGTGATAATCATGTTGCGGATTTCTTCGATGTTGTTTCGTTGATCTTCTTTGAAACGAACCATAATCGGATAGTCGTCGTTGGCATCGCGGAAATCGCTTGCTTCAATACCAAACACAGCTCCGCGGATGGCCATTGCAGCTTGTGCAGTAGAGATGCCTTCGCGGTTGGCGCGTTCACGATTGATTTTGATACTAATTTCGGGTTTGTTTAATTGAAGATCGGTTTTCAATTCTTCAACACCGTCGATATTGAGAGAATCTAAATATCGTTTGAGGTTGATAGATGTTTCAACGAGGTCGTCGAAGTTTTCTCCGCTGATTTCGATGTTGATTGGTTTCGCTGTTGGTGGACCGTTTTGTTCTTGGTCGACGGCGATTTCAACTCCGGGAATGCCTTTGGTCGCTTCGCGAATTTTCTCCAAGTATTCCGCGGTACTTTCTCCATTTCTATCTGCGAAACCAACAAAAGCAACACCAACTTTCGCTTTATGCGAATACGTAGCACGGTCGTCTTGGGCCTCATTTGCACCAACCGCAACGTTGGTGATGACAGATTTCACAATCGGATTATTTTCACCAATTACG
>JBMOFW010000209.1:0-4615 GCA_049318685.1 Flavobacteriales bacterium | reverse complement strand
ATCAGTTTAGTGGACAACGATGTGTTGGATGTGGAAGGATTTAAAAAGTGGTTGCCGGAGTATGCCAATGCGGAGTTTGTGTTGAATGCAGATGGCAAATACATCTGCGGAAGCGAGGTGGAAAAGATGTCGAAATCGAAATTCAATGTGCAGACACCCGATGAATTGGTAGAGAAATTTGGCGCAGACACATTGCGCTGTTATGAGATGTTTTTGGGACCGGTGGAGCAAAGCAAACCGTGGGATACCAAGGGCATCAATGGCGTACACAATTTCTTGAGAAAGATGTGGCGCTTGTACCACAATGCAGAGAATGTATTTGAAGTAAGTGATGCCGAGCCAACGAAGGCCGAATTGAAAACACTTCATAAGACGATAAAAAAAGTTACAGAAGACCTTCAGCGTTTTTCTTGGAATACTGTGGTGAGCTCATGCATGATAGCGGTGAATGAACTGACGGAACAAAAGTCGAACAAACGTTCGGTTTTGGAACCACTTATCATTCTTGTCGCGCCATACGCACCGCATATCGCTGAAGAGTTGTGGGAAAAATTGGGTCACACGGAGAGTGTAACTGGTGCAGACTGGCCAAAGTTTGATGAAGCACACTTGCAGGATGATGCATTTGATTATCCGGTATCTTTCAATGGAAAGACCCGCTTTTTCATTTCGTTGCCCATCGATATGAATGCAGCGGATGTAGAGAAAGCCGCATTGAGTCACGAAAAGGCCGCTCAATGGCTTGAAGGAAAGACACCGAAGAAAGTCATCGTGGTGCCTAAACGCATCGTAAACGTCGTACTCTAGTAAACAGTAAAAAGGAATGAGGAGTGAGGAGTTATACTCCTCATTCCTCACTCCTCATTCCTATCTACTACTTAGAGTTTGATGAATTCAACGCGGCGGTTGTTGGCTTTTCCGGCCGCAGTTTCATTTTTATCAGAAGGCTGTGATTCCCCTTTTCCGTCGGTTTCCAGACGAGATGCATCAATTTTGAATTCATTGATAAGCGCTTCTTTTACGGCTGCAGCGCGCTTTTTAGAGAGTTCCAAATTTTTAGCATCATCACCATCGCTATCTGTATGACCGATGATTTGCACTTTTACTGTGGGGTTTTCGGTGAGTACGGTGGCGATATCTTTTAAAGTACCGTATGATTCCGGTTTGATTTTGTCTGAACCCGAATCGAAAAGAATACCTCGTGTCACCAGTTTACCTTCAGTAATCAATTTGCTGCGGGTATCAGGTGCTCCAACGGCCAAGCGAATGTTGCCCAGTAAATAACGGTCTTGATCTTGATGCCCTCCGCCATAGACAAAGGAAACCGCATTGTATTTTGCTGTGGCATCAAATGCACGTGGTATGTCGAGCACTTTTTCTTCATTGAAATATACACGCAAGCGCTGCTTTTGGCGCCATACTGAAACATGGACCAAGTTTTTTGAAGTAGCGAAAAATTGCATTGTTGCTGCTTCATTGCTAATGATTTGCGCCCCTTCTTTGTCGAAATTATTAAACTTGAGTGAACCACTTCCGCTTCCAGCGCTCATAGGGTGCATGGCAACACGTGTTCCGAATTCAGGCTGAGAATAGTTGTTGAAGTCATTTAATTTTTCGCGATGACTAGTAGAAAGAAACGTAATATGAAACCAATCCGAGTAAAAATTAAAATCCTCATTGACCATGACGTCAAATTGCATGGTAAAATTTTCAGGAAGATCCGTGATGTAATCGGGCATGAAAACCCCGGTTTTAGCAAGTTGCAACCATTTGCCTTCTACACCTTCCACCGTAACGATTTCAGCAGAACTATTGGTATTCCAATCGGCAGGATAGTCTCCTACGGCGACATTTTCGAATTGGTCGGAGATGATGATTTTTTCACCGGGAATAAAATCAAACTTACCGTAGGTTTTGAGTGTTGGCTTGGCGGTTGGTTTTGTACCATCAGCGGCAGGGCCATTCGCTTCTTCACCTGAAGTAGTTTCGGTGTCAGCTTCTCCCTTTTTCTTTTTATCTTTTTTATCTCCTTTAGCGGCCTCTTTTGCTTCTTCTTCGGTTTTGTCTAAAGACTTATCAATGGCTTCGTCGACCTTTTGTTCTACGCGTTGATTGACTTTGTTTTTAAGTCGGTTTTCTAGATCTATTTGTGAATTGGCCGATAAGGCAAATGCGAGAATGATGGCAGACATGAGTAGCTGTTTCATAATAATCATATGTTTGAGAGCAAATATAACACTTCCCCACTCCCCACTCCCCACTCCTCATTCCTTCTTATATTTGTGGCATGAGCAGCATTGTTACCCTTAGCGAGTTTATCATGGAGCGTCAGGATGATTTTCCTTACGCATCCGGTGATTTGTCGCGTCTTTTATCTGATATCGGAATCGCTTCGAAAATTATCAATCACAAGGTAAATAAGGCTGGGTTGCAAGACATCCTTGGAGCAGTTGGCACCACCAATGTGCAGGGCGAAACACAGATGAAGTTGGATGTTTTTGCTGATCATGCTTTGCTCAACGCGGTGAAATGGGGGGGACAAGTGTGCGGGGCAGCAAGTGAAGAGAACGAGCGCTATTTTGCTTTTGATGCTGAAATCAATAAGAAGGCAAAGTATGTATTGCTTTTTGATCCATTGGACGGATCCTCCAATATAGATGTGAATGTGAGCATTGGAACCATTTTTTCCATTTTCCGCCGCAAGAGCAGTGTGGGCGATTTGGCGAATGTCAATGATTTTCTCCAAAAAGGATTCGAACAAGTGGCTGCGGGATATGTGATATATGGATCGAGCACTATGCTCGTTTACACAACAGGTCATGGTGTTAATGGCTTTACTCTTGAGCCATCCATTGGCGAATTCTGTCTTTCGCATGAGAACATGCGTATTCCGGAAGATGGTAAAATTTATAGTATCAATGAAGGAAATTTATTGAGCTGCAGCGCTGGTGTGCAAGCTTATGTAAATTGGTGTAAGCAGACTGATAGTAATTCCTCACGTCCATATAGTGCCCGATATATAGGTTCGCTGGTGGCAGACGTACATCGAAATATGATCAAAGGCGGGATTTATATCTACCCGGGCACAAAATCGGCTCCGGAGGGCAAATTGCGACTTATGTATGAAGCCAATCCGCTGGCATTCATTGTTGAACAGGCTGGAGGTAAAGCGAGTGATGGTCGTCAGCGCATCATGGACATCAAGCCCAAAGAACTTCACCAACGCGTTCCTTTGTTTATTGGATCAAAGAATATGGTCGAAAAGGCAGAGGCCTTGATTCATGAATTGGAAGATTCTGATCCAGCTTAACATGAATTGTTAAATCCCTGTCGTTCACTGATTATCTTTGTGACCCCAAAGCAAATAGAACGTGAGCGATAGCATCGTTATCATACCAACGTACAACGAGAAGGAGAATATTGAACGCATGGTGCGCAAGGTGTTTTCGTTGCCTAAAAATTTTCACTTACTTATTGTTGACGATGGCTCACCCGATGGAACAGCATCAATTGTAAAAAACCTGCAGTCGGAGTTTCCTGACAAATTGTTCATTCTAGAACGAAAAGGGAAACTTGGTTTAGGAACGGCGTATATCGCGGGATTCAAGTGGAGCTTGGAGCGTCAATATCAATACGTTTTCGAAATGGATTGTGATTTTTCGCATAATCCGGATGATTTGGTGAGGCTTTATGCGGCTTGTCATGAAGGAGGAGGTGATGTTTCTGTTGGGTCACGTTACACGAAGGGCGGAAGCGTTGAGAACTGGCCATGGCATCGATTGTTTATGTCTTTTGGGGCGAGCATTTATGTGAATATGGTCTTGTGGCTTGGCGTGCGCGATTCTACCGCAGGGTTTGTTTGTTATCGTCGAAAAGTGCTCGAGACCATTCAATTGGATCAAATCAAATTCATTGGCTATGCATTTCAGATCGAAATGAAATACAAAGCCAAACGCAATGGATTCAAGATTGTGGAAGTGCCTATTCGTTTTGCTGATCGCCAATTTGGCACGAGTAAAATGAGTATGGGTATTTTCAATGAAGCAATTGTGGGTGTATTAAAAATGCGTTTTAGCAATTCCAAATAAGAAAACCATGTCTATTTGTATTCGAAATGTGTCGGTGATCAACGAAGGGGTGACCCGACTAGCGGATGTATGGATTGAAGGAGAGTTTATCTCCGCCATTTTAGAACCAGGCGCCCACGCTGGTGTGGCCGACCGCGAGATTGACGGTGAAGGTAAATATTTGCTTCCCGGTCTTATTGATGATCAAGTCCACTTTCGTGAACCGGGATTGATACACAAAGGAGATCTGTATACAGAGCCAAAGGCTGCCATAGCCGGAGGGGTGACTTCGTTTATGGAGATGCCGAATACAGTACCTTCTGCAGTGACCTTGGAGTTGCTTGAGGAAAAGTATGAAAGAGCAGCTCAGGTATCTCTTGCTAATTTTTCGTTTTACATGGGTACCACAAATACCAATTTGAACGAGTTACTGCGAGTTGACCCTAGGACCATTTGTGGAGTAAAAATATTTATGGGGTCTTCGACAGGCGACATGTTAGTGGATGATCCGATTGCTTTGGAAAATATTTTTTCTCAGGTAAAAACAA
>JBMOFW010000208.1:0-4721 GCA_049318685.1 Flavobacteriales bacterium | reverse complement strand
GCAACAATGCAGACCTCTTTGTAAGCATACACTGCAACGCCAACAACAACAAAGAAGCTTTTGGTTCAGAGACTTACGTGATGGGTTTGCATAAATCTGAAGAAAGCTTGCAAACCGCCATGCGCGAAAATGCCTCTATCTACCTGGAAGACAACTACGAAAAAGACTACGAAGGCTTTGACCCGAAAAATCCCGACACCTATATCGCGCTGAGTTTGCGTGAAAACGTATTTCTCGATCAAAGTTTGGGGTTGGCCAAAAACATCCAAGACGAATTTCGTGTGAAAGTGGGTCGCAAGGACCGTGGTGTGAAACAAGCCGGATACTATGTTATCTCTTTCACGAATATGCCGAGTGTATTGGTAGAATTGGGATTCTTGACCAATAGCACCGAAGAAGACTTTTTGCACTCCACCGACGGCAAATCGGGCATGTCGAACTCCATTTTCAAGGCGTTTAAGGCGTTTAAGGAGAAGGCGGACGCGAAGAAAGCGAACCAGAACGAGGACAAGAACGGGAACGGGAACGAGAACAAGAATGAGGTGAGTAAGGGAAGTGATGCCGCTAAGCCAGCTATCGTTTATACGGAGGTGAAGACCGGAGTGAAGTTTCAGGTGCAAATCCTCACCTCTTCAAAACCTTTGAATAAGAAATCATCCGAGTTCAAGGGACTTGACAAAGTTGATGAGTACATTAGCGCCGGAGTTTATAAATACCTGGCGGGATCAACCTCAAATTTTCAGGAAGCCAAAAACAACCAGAAATTATTGAGAGAAATGGGGTTCAAAGACGCTTTTATAGTGGCCTTTGAAAATGGTCAAAAGATCGACCTCAACGAAGCCATAGCAAAATCAAGCAAGTAAAGATGAAAGTATCCAAAGAGTTCATCATTGGGGTAGTTGTTGTGTTGACCATCGCCATTTTATATATGGGGGTCAATTATCTTAAAGGAATTAATTTGTTTTCCAAACAACTGAAATTCCACGCGATGTACGACAACATTGCGGGTTTGACAGCGTCCAATGCCGTGGTTCTTAATGGATACAAGATCGGGATTGTGTCGGATGTGGGAATGAATCCCAATGGCGACGGCTCTGTCGTGGTAGAAGTTGTCATCAACGATGCCAATTTGATTGTACCAGCGGATACACAATTGGAGATTTTCGATGCAGACCTCTTTGGCGGAAAAGCCATTCGTATATTGTTGGGAGATAGTTCTGTATTGGCAATTCATAATGATACCCTCAAAGGCACAATCGCTCTCGGCCTTACAGAGACAATTAAGCAAGAAATTGAACCGCTTAAGAAAAAAACGTCCGACCTCTTCGCGGGAGTTGACAGCGTGCTGAGCAGCTTGAATAGTGTGCTTGGCAGTGCCAATGACAAAGACGGCCTTACTTCTGTATTTGCCAGTTTAAAAAACACCATGAAAAATCTCGAAAGCACTACCACCAATTTGGATGGTTTGCTTGCCGAGAATTCAGGAAAACTCAGTGATATCTTCACCAATGTAGAGTCGATCACTCAAAACTTGAAAGACAACAACGACAATTTGACGAAGGCCATTACCAACATTTCTACCTTGAGCGATACCCTCGCTCGTCTGGAATTGGCTACCACCGTGCTTCGCGTCAACAAAGCGCTTGAAGATTTCCAAGGGGTGATGAACAAAGTAAATTCAGGCCAAGGCACCTTGGGCCAATTGGTTAACAATGACAGTCTTCACACCGAATTGGTCAATGCTTCGCATAGCCTAGACTTGCTTCTCAACGATATGCGCGTGAATCCGAAGCGCTACGTAAGTTTCTCATTAATAGGCAAAAAAGACCAAAGCGAGCTTTCCAAAAAAGAACTTGAGCAGGTTCGTGAAGAAGTCAGTAAAATGAAGTGAGGTCACCCTAGCGGTGATTCACGGAAAAGGTCTTAAGTTTGACCATTCATAAAGAATTCTATGATTGCACAGGTTATTTTCTTGCTCCTGCTGGTTGCGGCGTCGTATCTGGCTTGGAAAAGATTCCAATTTGTTAAACGAAACATCAACCTCGGTCGTGATGTGACGATTGAAGGGGACAAAAGCGTGCGCTTAAACACGATGATTCGCGTGGCCCTTGGTCAGGGGAAAATGTTTACGCGCCCCATTCCCGCATTGCTGCACTTAATTTTGTACGCCGGTTTCATCATCATCAACATTGAGGTGCTTGAAATTTTGGTGGACGGTCTGTTCGGCACTCACCGTTTTTTATCGTTTCTCGGCCCATTCTACAACTTTCTGATTGGTTCTTTTGAAATTCTTGCTTTGCTCGTTCTCATCGCCTGCGTTGCTTTCTTGGTGCGCAGAAACGTTATGAAACTGAAGCGTTTTCACATGCGAGAAATGACCAAATGGCCTAAAAGCGACGCCAACATCATCTTGATCATCGAAATCTGTTTGATGTCTGCCTTTTTGAAAATGAATGCCGCCGATGCATTGTTGCAGAAATTGCCTAATGCGCATTATCACGCCGCCGGTTCTTTTCCGGTAAGTCAATTCATTCAGCCCTTCATGAGTTCCTACAGCGAAAACGGATTGATCTTCGTTGAACGCTTCACGTGGTGGTTTCATATCATCGGCATTCTCGGTTTCATCGTGTATTTGTCGTATTCCAAGCATTTGCACATCATTTTGGCTTTCCCAAACACGTATTATTCTAAACTCAAGCCTGCCGGCACATTCAACAATTTGGAGAGTGTAACACGCGAAGTAAAATTGATGTTGGATCCAAACGCCGACCCTTATGCTGCCGCTCCTGCGGACGGCGCACCGCAGCGATTTGGTGCAAAAGATATTTTCGATTTGAATTGGGTTCAGCTGATGAATGCCTATTCCTGCACAGAATGCGGGCGATGCACGTCCAACTGTCCGGCGAATCAAACGGGTAAATTGCTGTCTCCTCGCAAAATCATGATGGATACCCGCGACCGTATGGAAGAGGTGGGCAAAAATATCGATCTAAACGGTGAATGGAAAGACGACGGCAAAGCTTTACTCCGTGATTATATTTCAGAAGAAGAACTTTGGGCATGCACTTCCTGCAACGCATGCACTGAATCTTGTCCAGTAAATATTAATCCACTAGAAATCATCGTGGACCTCCGCCGATATTTGATTATGGAAGAATCCAAATCTCCGGAGAGCATCACTGTGATGTTTAACAATATTGAAAACAACGGAGCACCCTGGGCGTTTTCGGCGACCGAGCGTGCTACTTGGAGAAATAGCTAAACCCCTCCACTATGGCACAGTTGCAGGATAAAGAAGAAAATGGAAAAAAAATCTCGCCTGTTCTTCCCGAGCACATCAAGAATTTCTTGATTGATATCGACGGTACAGTAGGTGAAGATATTCCGAACGAAGAACCATGGCGCATGGAAGATGCAGCGGTTTATCCCGATGCCTTACAAAAGTGCAATCAATGGTATGATGAAGGACACATCATTTTCTTTTTCACTTCACGCACGGAAGCCCATCGGGAAGTTACAGAACGTTGGTTGAAGAAATGTGGTTTCAACTACCATGGTATTATCTTCGGCAAACCGCGCGGTGGCAATTACCATTGGATCGACAATCACATGGTACGCGCTACACGCTTTGAAGGAAAATTCACTGACCTGGTTGAAAAGGAAATGACAATTCAGGTTTTTAAGAGTGATAATGAATAAAATTTGATCATGAGTCAAGAGTTGAAAGTAAAAACAATGGCTGAATGCCTTGCTAGTGGTGAGGTTCCGGAAATCCTCTTTTGGGTGGGTTGTTCTGGAAGTTTTGATGATCGTGCAAAAAAAATCACCAAAGCCATTGCGAAAATTCTGAACCATTGTGATATCAGCTTTGCCATTTTGGGTGAAGAAGAAATGTGCACAGGCGATCCTGCCAAACGCGCCGGAAATGAATTTCTTTTCCAAATGATGGCCATGCAAAACATTCAAATTTTGAATGGTTATGAAGTGAAAAAAATCGTAACCGGATGTCCGCATTGTTTCAATACACTCAAAAATGAATATCCCGAATTGGGTGGCAATTTTGAGGTAGTGCATCACACCGAATTGATCAATTCGCTCATGCGCGAAGGACGCATAAAAGTGAAAGACGGTGGCGATTTCAAAGGCAAGCGCATCACTTTCCATGATCCATGCTACCTCGGACGCGGAAACAATGTCTACGAAGCCCCACGCGAATTGCTCACCAAACTCGATAGCGAATTGGTGGAAATGAAACGCTCACGTGCCAACGGATTGTGCTGCGGTGCGGGCGGCGCACAAATGTTTAAAGAAGCTGAACCAGGCAACAAAGAAGTCAATGTAGAGCGAACTGAAGACGCACTCGAAGTGGCTCCAAATGTGATTGCCACCGGCTGTCCGTTTTGCAATACCATGATGACTGACGGAGTAAAACATTTTGAAAAAGAAGCGGAAATTGTAGTGCAAGATATTGCTGAGTTGATTGCGAAAGCCGCGGATCTCTGATAGTGTGATAGTATGCTAGTGTGCTAGTGAAAATTTAAAGTGCGGAATTAGAAATTAGAAATTAACATTAGAAATCAAATAACATGGGATTACTAGATGGAAAAGTGGCGATTATCACGGGTGCTTCCCGAGGCATCGGCAAAGGAATCGCGGAAAAATTCATTGAACAAGGAGCTACTGTAATTTTCACATATGCTTCATCTGAAGAGAAAGCCCGT
>JBMOFW010000207.1:0-4724 GCA_049318685.1 Flavobacteriales bacterium | reverse complement strand
TATAAAAGGCGCAATTGACCGTATTTCACTCAATCCAACAGAGGTACAGGAAGTCTACATGGGTTCCGTGCTTCAAGCCAATTTGGGTCAAGCTCCTGCACGTCAGGCGGCCAAATTCGCAGGATTGCCAGATAGCACGCAGTGCACCACAGTGAATAAAGTATGTGCTTCTGGAATGAAAGCAATTATGATTGGTGCTCAGAGCATTATGTGTGGCGATGCTGATGTAGTCGTTGCAGGTGGTATGGAAAGCATGACTAATGTGCCTTTCTATTCTGATTCAATGCGTTGGGGCAATAAATATGGCAATGTGAGTATGATTGATGGTTTGGCCAAAGATGGTCTCACTGATGTGTATCACAATTACGCTATGGGTAATGCTGCTGAATTGTGCGCCAAAGAATGCAATATCAGCCGCGCCGATCAAGATGCTTTCGCCATCGAGTCCTATAAACGCAGTGCAGCTGCTTGGGCTGCGGGCAAATTCAATGATGAAATTGTTCCTCTCGAACTCACCAATCGCAAAGGCGAGAAAGTGATGTTTGCGGAAGATGAAGAATATAAAAATGTGAACTTTGACAAGATTCCGGCTCTTAAGCCTGTATTTGTTAAGGATGGTACGGTGACTGCTGCCAACGCAAGTACCATGAACGATGGTGCTGCGGCGCTCGTTTTGATGAGCAAAGAAAAAATGGAATCGCTCGGTTTGACGCCTATCGCAAAGATCCGCGGCTATGCTGATGCAGAGCAAGCACCAGAGTGGTTTACTACTACCCCTTCATTGGCCCTTCCAAAAGCGGCTGCTAAAGCCGGTTTGAGTGTTGCTGATTTGGAATTCGTAGAATTGAATGAAGCCTTTTCGGTAGTGGGATTGGCGAATATGGATAAAATGAAATTGGATCCCTCACGCGTCAACGTGAATGGTGGAGCTGTTTCTTTGGGCCATCCACTCGGTTGTAGTGGTGCGCGCATCGTTGTTACATTGATTCATGTGTTAAAGCAAAATAATGCAAAGATTGGCGGTGCCGGTATTTGCAATGGTGGAGGCGGTGCGAGCGCAATGGTTATTGAAGCGTGCTAGTCTTTTTTAGTTTATGAAGTTTTTACCGAATAAAAATACCCCCCGTTGGATCATCCTGTTGTTAGATCTCGGGGGGTGTTTTTTTTCATTGATCATAGCGTACCTCCTACGATTTGAATTTGCTCCACCTAAAGAAGAAATTAAGTTGGCTTTGGCTTTCTTGATTCCTTTTTTTATTGTCAGAATCATTTCATTTGTTGTCGGCAGAACATATGCGGGCATTATTCGCTACACGTCAACAGCGGATACACGGCGAATCTTCACCGTGGTTTCTGTCGGTTCGATCGTCTTTGCGCTGGCCAATCAACTGCGGTTTCACTTTTTTGATGGACTCTTCTTCCTTCCTAATTCAATTATCGTCATCGATTATTTATTGACCATTTTCTTGATGGTTGTGAGTCGTATTGCAATCAAAGTGCTTTACTTAGAATTGAAGAATCCGGACAAGGTTCAAAAGCGTATTATCATTTTTGGAGCAGGTGAAGGAGGCTATATAACAAAACGTACCATCGATCGCGATGGACGTTCCGGAATGCGTGTGGTCGCTTTCCTCGATGATGATCGATCAAAAAGTGGAAAGAAAATGGAAGGCGCAGACATCTATCATGCTGATAAAATGGCTGAACTGCTGGCTTCAGGGAATATTGATGAAATCATTCTAGCCACACCTGGACTATCGGCTTCTCGGAAAGCTCAATTGATTAAGGATGCTTTGGCGTTTAACGTGAAGGTTTCACAACTTCCACCAGCCACTCAATGGATCGGAGGAGAGCTTAGTGTAAAGCAAATTCGCGATATTAAAATTGAGGATCTTTTAGGACGCGAACCAATCAAACTCGATAGCGCTCCAGTGGCTGCAGAAATAGCGGGTAAACGCGTATTGGTGACCGGCGCAGCTGGAAGCATTGGTAGTGAACTCGTGCGTCAAATTGTTAGTTATAAGCCTTCCAAATTGATTGTGTTGGATCAGGCCGAAACACCTTTGTTTGATCTAGAAAACGAATTGCGCGATCTTGATCAAGAGCAGGTGTGCGAAATCGCCATGGGGGATGTTCGCCAAACCGACAGGATGCGTCGCATGATTGATTATTTTAAGCCTCAATTGGTTTTTCACGCTGCTGCCTACAAGCATGTTCCATTGATGGAAGACAATCCCAGTGAGGCCATTTTAGCCAATGTATTGGGAACAAAAAATCTGGCTGATCTCTCGGATGAATTTGGGGTAGAAAAATTTGTTTTAATCAGTACGGATAAAGCTGTTAACCCAACCAGTGTGATGGGTGCAACAAAACGTGCTGCAGAAATTTATGTCCAATCGAAAGACGGACTGTCTAAAACCAAATACATTACTACACGATTTGGCAATGTGCTGGGCAGCAATGGCAGCGTGATTCCTACGTTCAAACGCCAAATTGAAGCGGGAGGCCCCATAACGGTTACGCATCAAGACGTGACGCGCTATTTCATGACGATTCCCGAAGCTGTCCAACTTGTATTAGAAGCCGGAGCAATGGGGCAGGGGGGAGAGATATTCGCTTTTGATATGGGCGAAAGTGTCAAAATTATTGACTTGGCTAAAAACATGATTCAGCTTTCGGGTTTGGAACTCGGAAAGGATATTGAAATTAAATTCACGGGCCTTCGACCGGGAGAAAAGCTCTACGAAGAAGTGATAAGTTTACAAGAAAAGTCGCGTCCTACACATCATTCCAAGATTGTAATAGCAGAAGTGCGGAGTTATAACCATGATGAAGTAAAAGTGAAAATTGACGAATTGATTAAGCTTTTCAGTGGACAAAACAATGAATCATTGGTGAGCAAGTTGAAAGAATTGATCCCCGAATACGTAAGCAATAACTCACGATTTGAACAACTGGATCAAAAGTAATTCGCTACATTTACTCCCCAATTTTGGATAATATGACGTTGGATAAAAACATAGAAATTGCCAATCTTCAAGCGGAGATTGGTCAATACATCGGCCTTGGCCAAAATAGTCTTGTCTTTGGTTTTGAAGAAGGCACTCAGAATGTTATGTTGCGCTTGATCACGGCCAATCCGCGTCACAATCAAAGTTTCCTTTTTCATACAGTAGAGGGTTCTTCTAAAATAGAAGCGCTAAAAATGATGTTGGAATACGTAAAAAACTACAAAGAAGCAGAAAGTAGTTATACTATTCAATGGTCTATAAAGGGTGAAAATGCTTTGCATACTTCTTATTTCCGCGCCAAGAATATTTTAGGCGCTTTGGATAAATTGTATTTCGAACGTGATCCCAATTCCATCACTGTTTTTTCTGTGATGTTGAATCCGATTTCTTAAGCCTTGTCTACAGAAATTCTTTCTTACAAAACCCTCGGTGGGCCTACCGAGGCTCAGTATCGGGTATTGGGAAGTAGACATTTGGCATACACATTTCCGGTTAATTCAGAAGAACAAATTAAGGAGCACATCGATCGTTTGTGGAAGGAACATCACAACGCGACCCATGTTTGCTATGCTTGGCGCTTAGGATATGAAAAGAAAAGGTATCGAATAAATGACGATGGCGAACCGGGAGGAACGGCTGGTAAGCCAATATATGGCCAAATTCAGTCATTTGATTTGACCAATGTGTTGGTCGCGGTTGTGCGGTATTTTGGAGGAACAAAACTCGGAACGGGAGGATTGATTGATGCCTATAAAACCGCTTCAAAGTTGGCGATAGAGCAAGCTTCTATTATTGAAAAACCAGTAATGGATCATTTCAAAATAAAGTTTGGATATGCAGAAATGCCTGCGGTAATGAATTTGCTGAAGCAAATCGACTTTGAAAAAATTGAAACGGTGTTCGATGCATCTTGTGAAGTTGAATTTCTTATTCACGCATCACATCGAAATAGACTTGAAAAAGAATTGGAGGAGTTGAAAATCGAGACTGAATTTCTCGGCAGAATGTAGTCCGATGCGGTGCAGTCACCACTTGTTGCCTGTCTAATTTCCTTGATACTGCCTGCCTCTCCCTTTGATAGCATCAACGTCTTTGTCGAGGTTGAAGCGGCGACCACATTTTCCTTGCATCGGGTTCTGTATGGTAAATCGATGGATTTTTCGATTTATTGCTTTCTTAGAAAAAAAATTATTGGACGATCAATTTTTTGGAAAACGTTTTACCGTTTTGCTTGATTATCAAATAGTAGATGCCCTTGGATTGACGAGTCAAATCAATGGTGTTGTTGTATTCTTTCATGCCGAGATAACTCTCATAATGCACTTCTGAACCTTGACTATTTAAAACAGTGACTTCAAATTTATCGGCAGAAGGTACTTCAAAAGACAATTGTACCACGCCTATGCCCGGATTTGGGAAGAGTGAAATACGGTTGAATACAAGATCATTAGTATTTGTTACTTGCGTTTTTTCATTGCTATTGACCTCTTCCACGTCGGCGTTTGAAATATCCATAATGTCGATCGAGATCTCAAAAGTGGAACTGCCATTTTCACGCAGGGTGCGCAATTGCTCTTCGATCCGGGCCTTTTCTTCTAGTAGGCGTTCTTCTTGATTGGTAATTTGGTTGAGCAATTCTTCCATTTGACTTTCGAGGTCTTCTTCATCCATATCAAACTCGAAATTGTAATAGTAGTTACCGTCTTCATCCAT
>JBMOFW010000206.1:0-4746 GCA_049318685.1 Flavobacteriales bacterium | reverse complement strand
GTGCGTGCATAAGAAACCGTGCTATTCACCATATACAAAAATGTATGTGTCAACTCAATACTATTGGTCATTTGCGGACGCAAATTCACATTGCCCTTTGAGTAACTCAATTCATCCAAACGGTATTCAAACGGGTTCAAATTCTGATAGCTCGGACGGTCAATGCGACGACTATAAGTCAAGTTCAAGCTGTTCTTTTCATTCACTTGATATGTCACCGCAGCACTTGGAAAGTAGTTGATGTAATTGCGATCAATCTTTTCATAGTCCTGTGTTGTCTTCGCCACCAACTCGCCCTTGCTCACTGTCTGCTCCGCGCGCAATCCAGCCTGCACCGTGAATTTGCCTTTCTGAATATTGTAGTTCACATATCCGGCATTGATATTTTCATAGTATTCAAATGTGTTCGTCCGCGACGAATCAATGATGTCTACTTGATCGATTACGTTGAAAAAATCCAAGGAATTGTCCGTGTTTACGATCGATGTTTTTACACCCAAGCCCAATTTTCCTTTGAGAAAATTCTGTTCGTAATCTGCTTTGCCGGTCCACAATCCAATGAGCGTTGAATTGTTGTTTTTGAAATTATTCTCATACAATACCGCGTTCTCCACGCTGTTGTAATACACATTGGGTTGAAAATTATTCGCATAATTATCGTACAGCCCATAATCTACATCCACCGTTAGGTCGTGACCGAGGGTATCCGCAAAATGATAATTCGCATTGAAGGAAATGTTATCGTTGCGACCACTGTTGCGCGACTTGGCAATGAGCACTCGATTATCTTCTGGAAGAATGTCGGTGATTACGGTGCGGGTATCACCATACCAATTATTTTCTCCAGCCATACCCGAAACCATCATGCCCACAGAGTGTTTTTTATTAATGGAATAATCAGCGCCCGCTTTGTAATTGTGCTTTAGTCCATCAGAAGAATTATCGGAAAACTGATCGAAGAATAATCCATTTTGTTTGCGTTCAAAATCCATGTACGACCAAGACTTCCCCCAGTTGTTGCCATACGTACCATATAGATTCCATTTCTCTGTGCGGTGATTGAGGGTAAAATTGGTGTTGTATTTCGAATACCGCTGTACCCCATATCCAAGGGACACACTTCCGTTTGTTCCAATATTTTTATTCTTCTTTAATCGAATATTGATGATCCCTGCATTGCCTGCAGCATCATACTTCGCAGATGGATTGGTAATGATCTCGATGCTCTCGATATTGCTGCTTTGCATATTCTTTAGCATATTTTTCAATCCATCACCATCCAGCGGCGTGCGCTTTCCATCAATGAAAACGATGATGCCGCCTTTACCTTTTACCATGATATTCTCGTTATTATCGACCGTCACGCCCGGCGCTTTGCGCAGGAGCTCCAGCGCATTTAGTCCGATGGCGTTGGTCGTTCCCTCAACATTGAATATCGTTTTATCCGCTTTAATTTCGACCAAAGGTTTGGTATACACCACTTCCAAGGCGTCCAAATTTCCTTGAGACGCAGCCAATGCAACTTCTGAAACAGAGTAATTTTCTCCGTCAGTATAGTCGAACGCAGCTGTGAGTACTTCTCCATAACCCGGTTGACGAAATTGCAAATAGTAATTTCCGGATGGAATGCGTTCAAAGGAATACACTCCGGAACTATCACTCACGCTCACTTTCATCATGGTCGAATCGCTCGATTGCATGAGGTAAACGTTGACAAACTCCAATGGCTTGGCGCTTTCATCGCGCACTACTCCAATGATTTGAGCTTGTGTAAATAAAGAAAAGAGAGCGAAAAAGAGGACAATAAAAGGTTTCATACGTGTTTAATCTGGGACCAAAAGTATTGCGCTAGTGTGGTGAGCGGTGACAAAATTGTGACGAACGGGCGAGTGTTTAACAATCATTAGGACGCGATTAACAGTCATTTAAGAGAAAATACTGTGCATGCATTGCAAATTTGTAGTGTCCTTTTAAGCCAATCTGGTAAAAAGGTATTTCATAGTGGTATTAAACATTCCCGAGTCTCGTGAAGGTTTTGGTTAAAGGTTTAGTGACATAGGGCTGCCAACGGGCGGCCCTTTTGTTTATACATAATTCGAAAAAATCGAATTCGATAAAAACGAAAACGCCCTTTTCTGCGAACTCACCAAATCATATTTGCACACCTAAACAATCCTATTAACCAAAACCTCTCTCTCATCATGGTTTATCCTCAGATAAAAAATTTGCGCATACTGCGCGACTTCAAACAAGAATATGTGGCCAACTTTCTAGGCATTAGTCAACCGGAGTATAGTAGACTTGAAAGCGGGGCACGCCTCGTAAAAGGATATGAATTGGAACGCTTGGCGGAGCTTTATGGGATACGTGTTGACCAACTCATGAACAATGAAAAAGCCATAGAAGTCGCTTCTAGTAGTGTTATAAAGCCATTTCGACGCAGCGAAAGTGTTCCGAAAGAGATCGTAGATCGACTGATTGACAACAACGGAGAATTACTTAGGAATTTACTCGAACATCAAGTAAAGACAGACCGTATCATAGATAAGCTGTTCCATTTCATCGAAAAACGTTCAAGTGATTCTACGTATTACGAGGTAAGTCAGCCGAGACCGGTGAATGAAGAATTCAACAACTTAAGAACAACTGAAAAATAATTGAAAAATTCGGTCAAAATTCGCAACCCCCGAAACGAATTACCGTATTAACCGAGAATTACCCATTAAAAACAAATTCATATGACCCTCCATTATTCACCCAATAATCCCGGAGCAGAAATATCTGAGACACCTCGCGTGCTGTATTTGGACGACGATCAAGGCAACTTAGACTCGTTCAAAGCCAACTTCCGCCAGGAGTTTGAGGTTTTCCTCGCTACCAATCCGGTTGAGGCGTATAATTTGATCGAGACCGAAGGCATCCAAATCGTAATCACCGACCACAACATGCCGAGCATGAGTGGTGTGGAGTTTTTGGAGAGCATTTCACGCGATTATCCTTACGTACAACGCATATTACTCACTGGCTTCACCGACCTCATTCCGGTGGTTGAAGCGGTTAATAAAGGCAAAGTATTCCGCATCTTGACCAAGCCATTCAACATGAAAGAAATTTCGAAAATGGTGAGCGAAGCTTGGCAACAATGCAGGGATATTTTTGAGAAAGAACGCACCATTCAACAATTGACGCGTCAAAATCAACAATTCGAATTCATCCTTCGCCAGCGACTCTTGTCATAAGCCGACGAAGTATAAAATAGTAAGGGCTCCTTTCGGAGCCCTTTCTTTTTACCTATGGTTTATAAAATTCAGCGGTAAATATCTCATTGCTTTCTTGCAAATCCCGATCGACAATTTTCACCCGAAATCGACAGGTATCAAAAGTAGAAGGCAAATAATACGTATTCATGTTGATTGTAATCGTACCATCTTGCGTCTGGTCCTGACCTGTAGGCTTGGCCCAAGGAATGCGGTAGTAGAAAGGCACCGCATCTTCATTGACACAAGGGTCTAGCTGACCCGGTGCAGCATTGCCATTGTCCACCCATACACCATTTTGTTTTTCTTGGTAAATACAATACAGGTTGTAATAGCGCAGACAATCATCAAAAATGCCAGAGGTATCGCCTTGTTCAAGTCCAAAATTGCCATCCCCGTCTTGAAAATTGATCACCAAATTGATTGAATCGGTGAAATTATCAATGCGATTGAATGTGATGGCGGGGGTATCCGGCAAGTTGTTTTCTTCCAAGCAACTTACCAGCGCCACTGAAAATAAACTTCCAAAAAGCAGAATCTTTTTCATTTGTTCAAATCTATCTAATTTCTTTGTACCCGCATGCAACGTCGAGAATTTTCAGATCGTGTCTTCACCATCACCGATTCAAAAGATTTTGAATCGGTCGCCCTCGACTTGTTTCGCTACCAATCGGAAGCATGTCCTATTTACAAAGACTACTTGGCCGCATTGAAGATTGCACCGGCAACCATCGACTCTCTTGAAAAAATTCCATTTCTACCGATTGATTTTTTCAAAAAACACGATGTCATCTCCGGAAGTTTAGTGCCTGAAGTCATATTTTCCAGTAGTGGTACCACCGGTCAAACCCCTTCACGACATGCGGTACACGATGCCAGCATCTACATTCGAAGCTTTACTGAAGGGTTTCGCTATTTCTATGGAAACGAAGACAACTATGTGATTCTTGCCTTGCTTCCTTCCTATCTGGAGCGCTCAGGTTCATCGCTCATTTATATGTGCGAGCACTTGATTGCAAAAAATCCCCATCCGGAAAGTGGTTTCTATTTGTACAATCACGCTGACTTGTTGGCCACGTTAAAACAATGTGCTGCCGAAGGCAAGAAAACCTTGCTGATCGGTGTCACCTTCGGCCTATTGGACTTTGCTGAATCGCTCGACGAGCAATTTCCCGATTTGATCATTATGGAGACCGGCGGTATGAAAGGGCGACGTGAAGAATGGATTCGTCCGCAAGTGCACGCGCTTCTCACACAGCATTTGGGAGCTGCCCCAATTCATAGTGAATACGGGATGACCGAGTTATTAAGTCAGGCCTATTCGAAAGGCGACGGATTATTTTCTTGTCCCCCTTGGATGAAAATTCTTCGCCGCGAAGTGACCGACCCGTTGACCTCCTACACCACCAGTGGTTCGGGGGCATTGAACGTGATCGATCTCGCAAACATCGACTCCTGCGCCTTTATAGCTACCCAAGACCTTTGTAAA
>JBMOFW010000205.1:0-4754 GCA_049318685.1 Flavobacteriales bacterium | reverse complement strand
CATCCAGAAGTTTATCATAGTACAGATGGAAAGCAATTGTTAGAAAACTTTGTCGTGGGTATTTGCGGATGTACACAAGATTGGACACCCGCATTTTTTGTAGAAGAAACTGTAGCGCAATTGAAAAATCAATTGGGCAATGATAAGGTCATCATGGGTCTCAGCGGCGGTGTTGATTCATCCGTTGCAGCGGTGCTTATTCACAAAGCGATTGGCAGCAACCTCATCTGCATCTTCGTAGATAATGGTCTACTTCGCAAAAACGAATTTGATGAAGTGCTTCACAGCTATCGCGATATGGGCTTGAATGTAAAAGGGGTTGACGCTAAAGACCGTTTCTACAACGCATTGAGTGGACTTTCTGAACCCGAAGCCAAACGAAAAGCCATTGGAAAAGTATTTATTGATGTTTTCGATGAAGAATCGAAACACTACAGTGATGCCAAGTGGCTTGGTCAAGGCACCATCTATCCCGATGTGATTGAATCTGTATCGGTGAGTGGTGGTCCGTCTCAGACCATCAAGTCGCATCACAATGTGGGTGGCCTGCCTGATTATATGAAATTACAAGTGGTTGAGCCATTGCGCTTGCTGTTCAAAGACGAAGTGCGCCGCGTAGGCCGTTCCCTCGAAATTAAAAATGAAATCTTGGGCCGCCATCCTTTCCCTGGCCCCGGACTGGGTATCCGCATCCTCGGAGATATCACCGCCGAAAAGGTACGCATCTTGCAAGAGGTGGATGCCATTTGGATCAACGGACTCAAAGAACATAATTTATATGATGAAGTTTGGCAAGCGGGAGCAATCCTTCTGCCAGTTCAAAGTGTAGGTGTAATGGGCGACGAGAGAACATACGAGCAAGCCGTAGCATTGCGTGCAGTAAACAGCACCGATGGTATGACCGCAGACTGGAGCCGCTTGCCACATGAATTTCTCGCCAAAGTTTCAAATGACATTATAAATAAAGTAAAAGGCGTGAACCGTGTGGTGTATGACATCAGTTCAAAACCACCGGCAACGATAGAATGGGAATAAATATGATGAAAAGATTCTTTCTTATGATGATCGCGGCCATGTCCGCACTTACTTCATGCTCCACCTATGCGCAAACCATTGGTCCGCTCCAAGAGGAAAATGGCGCAGCGTATTATATGCATACTGTCGAAAAAGGGCAGACACTTTATGCCATTTGTAAACTCTACAAATGCGACATCAATGATGTGGTAGCCGCCAATGCAGGAAGTGATCAAAGTATCAAAGAAGGACAAGTTTTGCGCATTCCAGCAGCAAAATCAAAAATCAATAAAGCCAACATTACAACGAGCGATGGAAATAGCTTTTTAATCCATACCGTAGAGAAAAAAGAAACGCTCTATGCCATTGCAAAAAAATACGACATCGATATCAACCGCATCATAGAAGCCAACCCTGGTTGTGATGCCGGCTTGAAAAAAGGACAAGAATTGCGTATTCCCATAGCCAAAGCGAGTGAACCCAAACCGGCAGACAAGCCGGGCAATTATCCTCAACACACCGTAATGTCTGGCGAAACACTATACAGTATTGCCAAAAGTTATGCGGTGACCGTTGAAGCTATCCAAACAGTGAATCCGGGATTGGGTGAGAGCATTAAAGAAGGCCAAGTCATTTTTATACCGACACGCGCATTACCGAACAATCAGTCGGTTCCGAAACAGGAAAAACCAAAGTCCGAAAATAAGCCCATTCCTATTCTTGGCGGAGAGAAAAAAACGAGTTATGATATCGCTATAATGCTGCCATTTTACAGCACTTTGCCAGACAGTCTCATGAATCATAAAGATCATGATAAAGACCGCATGTATCGCGACGCCGCGGTCAATTTATATAGAGGCATGCAAATGGCAAGCGACTCGTTGAAAAAAATGGGGTTCAATGCTGAATTTTTCGTTGAAGATGTTTTTGATGGAAAATCTGCAATACGAGTCGCTGAAAAAGCATCAATAAAGTCTTCGGATCTCATCATTGGTCCATTGACCAAAGAAGGCATTGATGAAATGAAAAAACTTTCGGCCACTAGTGGTGCTCACATTGTTGTACCAATTCCTTTTAGCAATAAAGTTTTACTTTCTAGTCAAAACATCAGTAAGGCCTGCGCGAGCGATGCTTCTCAGTGGGAATTTATGGGCACCTACGTAGCACAAAAGCACAAAAACGATAACGTCATTCTGATCAATTCAATCGATATCGAAGATTCGCGACAAGTTCAGGTGTTTAGCGAATCTTACTTCGCTGCCTCTGGAGATTCTGTGCGTATTGTGAAAAGCGTGAATGGAAGTATTGGAGCATTAAGCGGTCTACTCGTTAAAGGGAAAAACAATATCATCATCATGCCGACGAACGAAAAAAAATTGATCAATGCTTTGTTTGATTTGATGAAAAATTATGACGGTGTGGTATATGGTTATGATGAATGGGAATCGATGGAGGGCATCAGCGCAGATAATCGCAACAAATACCATGTCAGTTTTCCGAAAGCCATTGTGTTGGATTACACCATGCAGAGTGATCAAAATTGGATTGAAGTGTATCGAAAAAAATTCAAATCAGAGCCAACAGATTTCTCTGTACTTGGCTATGATATTATGATGTACTATGGGCAAGCATTGATGATGTATGGACGTGATTTCCCCAATCATTTCGCTGAATTCAATGCCAAAGGCCTCGTGGCGACGGGGTTCAATTTCATCAAGACCGGTGATGAGTCCGGATTTGAAAACCGCTTCACGTCCGTGATGCGCACAGAAGATTACTCCATTATTCAAGTGAAATAAAAAATCCCGATTCGTCGATTTTCATCTTCGAATCGGGATTCTATTTTATACTCGCAGCAGGCTTAAGCCATGCGATTTTTCAATTCCGTATCGATGGCATCGAGAAAATCTTCGGTTGTCATCCAATGTGAATCGTTGGTTTTTTCACCGTGAATACACACCGCCAAATCTTTGGTCATCTTTCCACCTTCGACGATATCCACACATACTTTCTCCAAGGTTTGAGCAAACTTTACGAGTTCGTCATTGCCATCCAATTTGCCGCGGAAAGCAAGACCTTGTGTCCATGCAAAGATCGATGCAATCGGGTTGGTCGATGTCTTTTTACCTTGTTGGTGTTGACGATAGTGACGCGTAACAGTGCCGTGGGCAGCTTCCGCTTCCATGGTCTTACCATCCGGAGTGATGAGCGCAGAGGTCATCAATCCGAGTGAACCAAAGCCTTGAGCCACGATATCCGATTGCACGTCGCCGTCATAGTTTTTACAAGCCCAAACAAATCCACCCTCGCTCTTTAAGCAATACGCTACCATATCATCGATCAAACGATGTTCGTAGGTAATACCTGCAGCAGCAAATTTGTCTTTGTATTCGTTCTGATATACCTCTTCAAAAATATCTTTGAAGCGACCATCATAAGCTTTCAAAATCGTATTCTTAGAAGAGAAGTACAAATTCCAGTTGCGCATCAACGCCTGGTTGAAACAAGAGCGAGCGAAACCATAGATTGACTCGTCGGTGTTATACATGCTCAAAGCAACGCCATCACCTTCGAAATTATATACTTCCCACGTTTTGGTTTCTCCACCATCCTCCGGTGTGAATGACATGGTCAATTTTCCTTTCCCTTTGATCACAGCGTCCGTTGCGCGGTATTGATCTCCAAACGCATGACGACCGATATTGATGGGCTTCGTCCATCCCGGAACAAGACGTGGGATATTGGTGCAAATGATTGGTTCACGAAATACAGTACCGCCTACAATGTTGCGGATTGTGCCGTTTGGCGACTTCCACATTTTTTTCAAACCAAACTCTTGTACGCGGGCTTCATCTGGTGTAATGGTCGCGCACTTCACAGCTACATTATATTTCAAAGTGGCTTCAGCTGCCTCCACTGTCACACGGTCTTCGGTTGCATCGCGATTTTCGATTCCCAAATCGAAATATTTAATATCAAGATCCAAATAAGGAAAAATGAGTTTTTCTTTGATGTATGTCCAAATGATGCGTGTCATCTCGTCACCATCCATTTCCACGATGGGATTCGTTACTTTGATTTTATTCATATTAAAAGAAGTTGGTTATGGGTTGAACCGTATGGTTTAAAGTAAAAAGAGCAACCACAGCTTACCGTGATTGCTCTTTCATATGTGTTACTTACGAGAGTAATCAGGCGTGTTCTCTTGAAGAGAAGTAGAATGCACCTTCAATGAGGGCATTTTCGTCACTATCAGAACCGTGAACCGCGTTGGCAGCAATGCTTTCGGCAAAATCACGACGAATAGTACCTTCCGCTGCTTTCTGAGGATCTGTAGCACCAATAAGTGCACGGAAATCTTCAACAGCATTATCCTTTTCAAGAATAGCAGCAACGATAGGACCGCTGGTCATATATTCAACAAGCTCCCCAAAGAAAGGGCGTTCGCGGTGAACATCATAGAATTTACCAGCTTCTTCTTTGCTGAGGCGTGTCCACTTCATTGCTTTGATAGTGAAACCGGCGCTAATGATACGATCGATGATTTTTCCGGTGTGACCTGCAGCGGTTGCATCAGGTTTGATCATCGTAAAGGTTACTTTTCCTGCCATTTTTACGTTGTGTTCTAATTATGTCGAACGCGAAAGTACAATATAAATCGTATGCTCTGACATG
This sequence comes from Flavobacteriales bacterium, assembly GCA_049318685.1. Lineage (GTDB taxonomy): Bacteria > Bacteroidota > Bacteroidia > Flavobacteriales_D > Sanyastnellaceae > JAIXWP01. The sequence continues at coordinate 65 of JBMOFW010000205.1, read as the reverse complement.
CATGAAGACTAAAAAAAGACAGAAAGGAGACGGGGCACTTGCCGTCCTCTCTCCCAAAACGGCAA
>JBMOFW010000204.1:0-4797 GCA_049318685.1 Flavobacteriales bacterium | reverse complement strand
ATGTGCGGTAAAGAAACCATCAACTACAATGGTTCTATTGTACCAGGCATGATCGCCGAATTGCTCGAATTGCCCTATGTTGCCTTGGCAACCAAATTAGACGTAAGCGGAAGCACTGCCACCATCGAACGTGAAATTGCAGGCGGTTTGGAAGTCGTTGAGGTAAACGCTCCATTCGTGCTTAGCGCTGCAAAAGGCATGGCCGAGCAACGCATACCAAATATGCGCGGTATCATGGCTGCACGCACAAAACCATTGGCCGTTGAAGCTGCTTCTGCAGCAGAAGCATCAACTTCTGTAAAAGGATACAGTCTTCCTCCGGCAAAAGGCGCATGTAAATATATTGATGCGGAAAACGCAGGCGAACTTATCCGTCTCCTTCACGAAGAAGCTAAAGCTATCTAATCACTTTAAAAAAGAATTGTCATGTCAGTATTAGTATTTGCAGATAATCACCACGGAAAATTCCTCAAAAGTGCTTTGGAAGCCGTGTCATACGCTACGAAAGTAGCAGAAGCACTCGGTACATCGTGTACTGTAATCACCACCGGATCGCTCAATGGTGATGGTGGATTGGGTAACGCGGGCGCAAGCAAAGTGCTTCACGCCAATGTAGAAACATCAGATTCTCAACAATTGACTCGTTTGGTTTTGGCGGCTGCGGCTGCGGAAAACGCCGATGTTATTGTATTCTCACATGATATTGCCGGCAAACTCGTAGCGCCGCGTGTTGCAGCACGATTGGATGCAGGACTTATACCTGGTGCCACTTCGTTGCCTGATATGGCCGGAGGTTTTGCTATTAAAAAGAATGTATTCTCAGGAAAAGCTATTGCAGAAATCAATGTGAACACGACCAAAAAAGTGATCACTGTTCTGCCAAACACATTCGGCGTGTTGAATAGCGGTAATACCGCTGCGGTGGAGAGTTTCAGCGCCGACCTTGGCGCTGCCGGCATTGTGGTTAAAGCCGTAAAATCTGAAGAAAAAGAAGGCGAAATTCCACTTCCGGAGGCAGATCTTGTCGTATCAGCCGGTCGTGGAATGAAAGGACCAGAACATTGGGGAATAATCGAAGAATTGGCCAAAGAACTCGGAGCTGCTACAGCATGCAGTCGCCCGGTATCGGATATTGGATGGCGCCCTCATCACGAGCACGTGGGTCAAACAGGGATCGCAATTCGTCCAAACCTTTATATCGCTGTGGGTATTAGTGGTGCAATCCAACATTTGGCCGGTGTCAACGGAAGTAAAACCATTGTTGTGATCAATAAAGATCCCGAGGCACCTTTCTTCAAAGCTGCCGATTATGGCATCGTTGGTGATGCCTTTGAAGTGGTGCCTAAACTCATCACTGCTGTTAAGCAATTCAACGCAACCAAGTAATTTGGATATCCGCAAAGTGCCTTGCATCAGCGCAAGGCACTTTGTTTTTTTTCATGAAAAACCTTATATTCGAGTCTCTTAAGGGTTTATGAGCAATAAAATAGAACTTCAAATCGCCGATATAGCGCCGAGTGGCAGCTCTAGTGGTGCCTATGCCATGATATTGGCAGAAGTAGAAGGAAACCGACGACTTCCCATCGTCATCGGAGGTGTTGAAGCCCAAGCCATCGCTATCGAATTAGAAAAAATGACGCCAAGTCGCCCGCTGACCCACGATCTTTTTCGAAGTCTAGCGAATGGTTTTGATATCGATATCGAACAAGTATTGATTTACAATTTAGTAGAAGGTATATTCTTTTCTAAATTAATTGCATCGCTCGGTGGACGAACAGCGGAAATTGATGCACGCACTAGCGACGCGGTAGCCATTGCTGTGCGTTTCAACTGCCCCATTTTTTGTGAAGAATTTATTCTGGATCAAGCCGGTATAAGCTCGGATGAAGGAGGATTATCTTCTGAAGATGCTGTTGACATTGAAGAGGAATTGGAAGGAATTATTAGTGATGAGGAAAATTTTGGAACTTCCGTAGAGGAATTGCAAAAGCAATTAGACACTGCACTCGAACGCGAAGACTACGAAAAAGCCAGCAAGATTCGCGACGAAATAAACAAAAGGAAAGGGGCTTAATCCTCCCTATCTTTCCAACCTTATTGACCAACAACCAAAACCAAGTATGGAACGTTTTCAAGGATTAATCGGCGTTGTGCTGATTCTCGGAATTGCCTTTTTGTTTTCCAACAACCGCAAGCGAATCAACTACCGTTTGGTGATTTCAGGTATTATCCTTCAGGTCATTATTGCCGTTTCCATTCTTAAAATTCCTCCCGTAACCTGGTTCTTTCAGCAAATAGGTGAAGGTATGCGCGGCATCGAGCACTTCGCTCGTCAAGGCGCTTCATTTGTGTTTGGTGGTCTAATGGCCGACACACCAGATGGTGTGATGAATTTCAGAGGTGGTGGATTTGTCTTTGCATTCAGCGTTACAGCTACCATCATTTTAGTAACTGTCTTAGTGGCCGTGCTCTATCACATCGGTGTAATGCAAAAAGTTGTAGCCGTGATTGCGCGAGCGATGAATTTCGTGATGCGTGTGAGCGGTGCAGAAGCATTGAGCAATGTGGCCAGCGCATTTGTCGGACAAGTAGAAGCTCAAGTGATGATTCGTCCGTATTTGAAAGGCATGACCCGAAGTGAACTCTTGGCCAGCATGTCTGGAAGTTTGGCTTGCATTGCAGGAGGAATTTTGATTGTTTACGCCAACATGGGGGCCAAAGCAGAATATTTGATTGCAGCCAGTTTGATGGCTGCACCGGGAGCTTTGGTCATTTCTAAAATTATTTATCCCGAAACTGAAGAAAGCGAGACTATGGGCAAAGTAAAGCTAGAGGTGAAAAGTTCTTACAGTAACCTCATTGATGCTATTAGTCACGGAGCTGCGGATGGAATGAAAATTTCAATCAATGTCATTGCAATGCTGATTGGTTTCATTGCACTTGTAGCTTTAATTAATGCTGGTCTTGGGTTGATTTATCCCAATTTGTCGCTTGATATGATCTTTGGATATATCTTCACTCCTTTGGCGTGGGCCATGGGGGTTCCGGCACAAGACGTTTCTGCGGCAGCAACACTTCTTGGACAAAAATTGACGATCAACGAATTTGTGGCATTTAGCAACTTAACCACCACTGGGGCACACGCTTTTTCATCAAAAGGTATGTTAATCGTGAGCATTGCTATTTGCGGATTTGCTAACTTTAGCAGCGTAGGAATGCAGATTGGGGGAATTGGAGAATTGGCACCTGAACGTCGCAAAGACCTAGCTCAATTGGGCATGCGCGCACTCCTTGCCGGAACGCTCGCCTCGTATTTATCTGCCACCATTGCAGGGATCTTAATGGGCTAAAAAAATAAACCGATGAAAAAAGTAGGAATCATCATGGGAAGTAAAAGCGACCTGAAAGTCATGCAGGAAGCTGCCGGAGTGCTTGATGCCTTTGGTATCCCTTATGAAATTACCATTGTAAGCGCACACCGCACACCAGAACGAATGTTCGAATATGCACAAACTGCGCATACCCGCGGATTGGAGGTCATTATTGCGGGTGCCGGAGGTGCGGCTCATTTGCCGGGAATGACTGCAAGTATTACTCCACTCCCAGTAATTGGCGTACCTATCAAATCAAGCAACAGCATTGATGGCTGGGATAGTGTATTATCTATCCTTCAAATGCCTTCAGGTGTGCCAGTAGCAACAGTTGCACTCAATGGTGCAAAAAACGCAGGTATTCTCGCGGCTCAAATATTGGCCTCCGGAAATCCGGGCAAAATGGAAGCCATCAAGGCTTTCAAAGAAGATTTGAAAAAACAAGTGATGGATAATCTCGAGCACGACGGTACCATTTTTCTGTAAACGATACGTGATGTTGACTATTGACCCTAAAGAATTGCCCGTTGCCAAATTGCACGGATATCTACTTGGCGCTGTGGCCCCTCGCCCAATCGCCTTTGCGAGCACTATCGACGAAGAAGGCAATCCAAACCTTTCTCCTTTCAGCTTCTTCAATGTATTTAGTGCGAATCCACCTATTCTCATTTTTTCACCGGCACGAAGAGGTCGTGACAATACAACCAAACACACTTTTGAAAATGTAAAGCAAGTCAAAGAGTGTGTTATCAATGTGGTGAATTATGATATGGTTCATCAGGCTTCACTCGCTAGTGTGGAATATCCAAAGGGCGTGAATGAATTTGAAAAAGCAGGTTTCACCATGCTTGCTTCTGAAATGGTCAAACCATTTCGTGTAAAAGAATCACCTGCCCAGTTTGAATGTATCGTCAAAGATGTTGTGGAGCTTGGAACCAGCGGTGGGGCAGGCAATCTCGTAATTTGTGAAGTCGTGAAAATCCACCTTGACGAAAACGTACTCGATGAAAACGGAAGAATTGATCCGGTGAAAATCGACCTCGTATCGCGCATGGGAGGAGATTGGTACAGTCGTGCTAAAACTGGCTTGTTTGAAGTGGCCAAACCCAATGAAAAATTGGGAATCGGCTATGATCAAATCCCATCGGATATCCGACTTTCTAAACATCTTACGGGAAATCATCTTGGACAATTGGGCAACGTGCAAGCCCTTCCGGATGAAACTACAGTGAATGAATATAAATTAACCGAATTGGCTGATATTTTCATTGAATTTGAAAATGATGCGAGCCAACTCGAAAGCAAATTACACCAACGCGCCGCTGAATTGCTCAACAATGGGCAAGTTCAAGACGCTTGGCTAACATTGCTTGCCTTCAACAATTAAACATCAAGAAAATGGAATTAGTAGGAAAAATAAAAGTGA
>JBMOFW010000203.1:0-4861 GCA_049318685.1 Flavobacteriales bacterium | reverse complement strand
GATTGTGGTAGAATTAAGTGAGCTAGAGGAGGTCCATGTGTAGTTGTAGCCGGTGAAAGTAGGCATGTCAATTTGGGCAGACTCATCCTCACAAATCGTTATATCCAAACCTGCAGAAGCGCTATGGGATAATGTCACCGGATGACAACCTACAAGGCTGATATCATCGAGACCAAAGTCATTGCCTCCGGTGCCCGTTTCCATATTCACTAAACAAATGTTCACGGATGTATCATTGCCACTGTTCCAGTTGACTACACCTTGTTGCCAACCACCTGAAGCCACGAGTAACTCACCTACAGCAAGGCCGTTAAAAGTAGGCTGTAGTTGAGCCAAAGGATGAGGATTGGGATTGTCGGTCACGTCACGCGCCCAAAATGAAAAGGTATAATCTGTATTGGGCAATACTTGCACTGATTGACACCACACCTCAAATCCGGCACCACCTATGCCATTGGCGATGAAAAAATTACCTGATGGAGGATTTGTATGATCGTTACCGGTAAAATCATTGTGAAAAAACCAGGCATTCGATCCTACACCATAAGTTCCTTCGTTGCACAACGGGCAAAAAAAGCCGGTACCTAGTGTTAGGTTAGTGGTAAAACCCGTATTTCCGGAGGAAAAATTTCCGTTCTGGATGAGCTGCACTTGTTCCATACACACTCCGCATTGAGCGGATGATTTGGCAATCAAACAAGTAAAGATTGCTAGCAGGAAAATCAATCGTTTCATTCTTGCGATAAGGCCTTTGAAGGGATTTCAAAATCCACGTTCTTTTTATTAATTACTGGATTGGCATACATTTCCAGCAATGTTTCGCGAACTGAAGTGGTGAATTTATCGCCGGTCAACCCAAGTTTTCCTTTAGAAAGGTTTAGCCCAATTACACGGCGTCTGATGTAATTATTAAAAGTTATCTTCTGAATATTGTTGTAATAGTCTTTGTTTTCTTTCGAGCCATTGAGCATATCATAAGCAATGTAATTAGTCGGCCAAAGCTTATAGATTCTGTGCATTTCGGAATCAACCGCATTCGCGAGATGCAGTACTTTGTCGTTTTTATGATTGATCAATCTCATTTCTTCTATGGCAGTGGTCATTAATTGACCGACAGCGATGTTGATCCGACCTTTATGTCCTGTTACGCCCTTCATCATACTTCGAAAATCCTCTCCCGGTTCTTTGGTATAACTACCTGTCAGTTTTTTCATGACCAATTCATTGGCTTTTAGAATGTCGCAAGGGTCATATTCATAGCTCACACACATGGGTACAATATTCAAATCCAGTAAGGCATCCTCCATGGAATTTTCAGAACTCATAGTGAACATTTTGAGCAAGCCACTTGCTGTGCGATCATCTCCATCCTTGCTGCGTCCTTCGCGTTGAGCAATCCAAATCGAAGTTCCCCCATTGATTGTATGTCTGATATAATTCGAAAGGCGCAAGGAATAATAAAATACTTCGCGCGCATTGATATTCCTGTTTACAATGAAATTCTTGTTGGCTCTAACTAAATCGTGCACCGCAGTGGTTTGAAGGAGGTTATCGCCAATAGCAATTTCTGTTGTTTTATACCCCCTTTCCATCAAGCTAACATTCAGTAATGCGCTATCAAGAATGATATCGCGATGATTTGAAAGAAATAAATACGCCTTCTGTTTGTCTAATGATTCGAAATTGCTGAATGTTAGACCATTCGTGGTAAGTTGTGTAACTACTTTGAAGGCAGGGGCGCTCACTTGCTCTTGAAATTGATCGACAGAATTGATTTCGCGCATCATTTCTTGAATCACTTTCTTTCCAAGTTCAGGATACACCCATTTCATCACTTTATAGAACAAGGGCTCTTTGAGCAAACGTTCTATGGCTGGCTTGATTTCCGCATCTGTATAGGGTCGGATGTCATCAAAATTATTTACGTCAATCGGCGCGGAATTCATGTTATTTGGCTAAAAAAGGATAGCGAAAGTACGAAAATTAAGGTTCCGTACTTTTGCATCATGACTTTCGAAGACCTCAAGCTGACCAGACAGTTTCTCAATGCCATTGATGATGCCGGATATACCGAACCCACTGAGATTCAAATCAAAGGTATTCCGCCCATTATGGCAGGACAGGATATTATTGGCATTGCCCAAACGGGCACAGGAAAAACAGCGGCTTATGTGCTTCCTTTGCTACAAAAATTAAAGTATTACCAAGGACCCGAGCCTAGGTGTTTGATTCTTGTGCCAACTAAAGAATTGGTCATTCAAGTGGAAAAAACCATTTTGGATTTGGCCAAGTATACAGATCTGAAATGTGTAGCCTTGTTTGGTGGTGTGGGGCCGAAGGGACAAATCGAAGCCATTGAAAAAGGAGTAGATATCATCGTGGCGACTCCAGGTCGATTTTTGGAGATCTATGCCAAAAGAGTCATTTTACCCAAAAAGATAAAACATATCGTCTTGGATGAATGTGACCGGATGATGGACATGGGATTTTGGCCCCAATTGCGTGAAATTCAAGAAAAAATCCCTCAAAAAAAAACAACAATTGCTGTTTTCGGCCACTTTTCCTGAAAAAGTTGAGCGCATAGCTGACAATTTTTTGCTTTTTCCACTCCGATTGGAAGTAACGCCGCAGGCAACACCAGCACAAACAGTAAAACAACTGATTTATGAGGTGCCCAATGTTCAAGCGCGAATGGATCTTTTAGTGCATCTACTTAAAACGGATGAATCCATGAATCGCGTCATGGTTTTTGTGAAAACCAAAGAACAAGCTACCGCGATCGCAAAGTATATTGAACGCATTGATTTAGGTGAAGTGCGTATGTTGCACAGCAACAAAGGTCAAAATGCACGAATAAATGCCATTGATGATTTTAAAGGAGGCGATGTTCGGGTATTAGTGAGCACGGATGTCTCCTCGCGCGGAATTGACGTAGTTGAAGTTAGCCATGTGATCAATTTCAATATTCCAACAAACTACGATGACTATGTGCATCGTATTGGGCGCACTGGAAGGGCATTCAAAACCGGAACAGCCATCAGTTTCATGGATTTTTCAGAAGAATATCATATTCAAAAAATTCAGAAACTGATCAAACAAACTATCGAGCGTGTTTCACTTCCGGAAGCTATCCAAGAAACAAAGACCCCATTTCTTGAGTACCAAGACCAAATGCGCGAAATAGACCGTCAAAAACGCTTGGAAGATCCCGAGTTCAAGGGGGCATTTCATGAGAAAAAATTCAAAAGGCCGGCGGATAAAAAATCCCCGAGTCAAAAAAAGAAATCAACATTTACTAGGAAAAAGAAATAGTTTTTTGCATATTTGACTATCTCGTTGCGGAGAGACAACAAGAACCTTAATTAACCTTAACCTACTACGATGTCAAAGAATGGTCTTTGTGCATTGCTGTCGGCTACTTTACTGAGTTTTTCCGCATATTCTCAAAGTTTTCAAAACATTGTGAATAGTCTTGGGGTATATCACCCGACTCCTGAAGTATATAACGGCAGTGGTCTGAGCTGTGCAGACTTTAATAATGACGGATGGGACGACCTCACCGTTTGCACCTATAATGCTCCCGTCAAATTTTTCTTAAATGTCAATGGAGAATCATTTCAAGATACGTTGTTGATTAATTATCAGGCTGATACAAAAGCAGCACTCTGGGTAGATTTGGATAATGACAACGATCTTGATTTTGTACTCAGCGCCTTTTTAGGTTACACCAAAGTGTATAGAAACGATGGTAACCTAAACTTGGTCGACGTTTCCGAAACGTGCGGTATTCCGCAATCATTAAACGCAATGTCATACGGCCTTAGCGCTTCAGACATCAATCGAGATGGATGGTTGGATCTATACGTGTGCAATTACAATTGGCCATCCGGTCAAACCAATTGGCTCCTGATAAATAATGGTGATTTCACGTTCACGAATGAATCACCTACTTCTCCTGCCAATGATGGGAACCGCAGATCTTTTCAAGCTGCCTTCATCGATTTGGAACATGATCTCTGGCCAGATCTTTATGTAATTAATGATAAGAATACGCGAAATTCCATGTATTCAAATCAAGAAGGTGTATTCAGTGACATTTCTGTGGCCACTGAAACTGATTTGTACATGGAAAGTATGAGCAATAGTTGGTGCGATTTTGATCACGATGGCGATTTAGACGTTTACATTACAAATGGGCCCATCGGAAACGCTTTTTTACGAAATGACAACGGCGTTTTTGTAGATATCGCTCCGGAGCTTGACATGATGGTCGAATCATTATGTTGGGGAGCAATTTGGTTTGACTTTAATGGTGACTCATGGGAAGACCTGTATGTGTGCGATATTTTTCCTTACCTAACTGATCACAATATTTGCTTTATCAATAATGGTGATGGCACATTTACCGAAATGACTGCTCAAGGAATGCAAGGGGATAATTTTTCTTCTTATGCATGCGCTTACATGGATGTAGACAACAACATGGCTCCCGACTTAGTGGTGATCAACACATTTGATCAAAATGTATGCGTTTGGAGAAATTCTAACACTAATTACAATGCGCTAGGGCTTGAATTGCTCAATCAACAAGAAATTTCAGGCGGAATTGGTTCGTGGGTGCATGTTTATGGAAACAACACCGTTCAAAACAGATATATCACTTGTGGGGATAATTATCTTTCTCAAAATTCACACAAGCAATTCTTTGGTTTGGGATCGGAACTGTCTGCTGATAGCGTAATCGTTGAATGGCCCAGTGGTTGGGTCGATAAATTTTATGACTTACCCAAGGACTCTTTGATCACGTTGCACGAAGGTCAAACCGCTCAGGTCAATTTGCTCACCGTCAATACCGTAATTT
>JBMOFW010000202.1:0-4885 GCA_049318685.1 Flavobacteriales bacterium | reverse complement strand
TTTAATGATTGGAGCGCGCGTGATATTCAACGCTGGGAGTATGTGCCCCTCGGGCCGTTTCTCGCCAAGAACTTTGCGTCAACGATTTCCCCGTGGGTGGTCACATTGGATGCTTTGGAGCCTTTCCGTGTGCCCGGAGCGATGCAAGACCCGGAGGTATTGCCTTATTTGAAATATTCAGGAAATAACAATATCGATATTCAACTCCAAGTGGCTATACAACCGGAAGGAGCTACTGAAACTGTCGTTTCAAATAGCAACTACAAACACATGTATTGGAATATGGAGCAACAGTTGGCTCATCATACTGTGAATGGATGCAATATCCGTTGTGGTGATATGATGGCTAGCGGCACCATTTCTGGACCGACCGAAGGTTCATTCGGTTCGATGCTTGAAATTGCTTGGAAAGGAACTAAACCCGTGCCTATGAATGATGGCAGCACACGCACTTTTATTCAAGATGGGGATACGGTAATTGTACGCGGTCACGCAGAAAAAGACGGTGTAAGAGTAGGTTTTGGAGAATGTGTGGCTAAGGTGCTTCCTGCTCTAGACTTCTAATTCTCGTTCTAATACATGAGATGCATCTTCTCTTTGTTCTTCCATCCGGCCTGACTTTCATATTTCACAAAGAAAATCTTGAGGTCGGCTTGTGATTCATAGTCCACAAAATAGATTTTTTTGTCGGCTTGACTGGCATTTTTAGCAAAAAACCAAAGCCCTTGATTGCCTGTGGCACCGCTTTCAATATCCTCTTTGAATACAAGCAAATCCGCTAGTGATTCGTAATCAACGACAAAAACTTTGACATCAGCCTGGCTTTCATAGTCCACAGAAAACACCTTTTGGCCAAAGCCCATGGTCGAGATTCCAATAAAGAACAAAAGGATGTGTAAACGTTTCATGGTTATAAATTTAGCATTTTTTTTCTCTATACTAAATTAGTGCCATGAAAATTTACTCGCTCCCTCTTGCAGGGCTAAAAGTGATGCTCCTTTTGCTTTTAACCCCAATTATGGTTTTTGCGCAGACTGACAACCGCAAGATCCAGCTCAATCCGGATGTAATTCCCATGGTATTTATGGGTGAAACGGTTGCTCTACGCGACTTTGTGGCTGATCCGAATTTTCCAAATGAAATTACCAAAACGGCCAAACCGGGTTATCATCCCAAAACACGTTGGATTCTCAACGAGACGGTGAATCCAAATGCATTGCCTCAGGGCATGGATCCAGCGCTTCAAACGGACTATGCCTTGTCTATGGGCGACCGTGAATTGGCCCAAAATTATGCTGGTATTGGAAACACCGGTGTCGATCCAGCTGATCCCACCATTGATGTCGGTCCAAACCACGTTATTCAAATGATCAACGGTTCGAGTGGAAGTTATTTCAAAATTTGGAATAAAACAGGTACTCAGCTTATGGCGCAGACCTATTTTGACACCTTTTTTGGCGCTCCGGGTGGAGCGGGCGACCCCATAGTAGTGTATGACGGCCCCGCAGATCGCTGGTTGATGAGTGAGTTTACAGCGAGTAACAATCGATTGAGCATCGCTGTATCATCTACATCGGATCCGTTGGGTACATGGTACACCTACATAGTGAATTGCCCTCAATTCCCTGACTATCCAAAGTATTCTGTTTGGAACAATGCCTATATCGTTACGACGAATGAAAGCAGTGCCGCTGTCTATGCGCTCGATCGCACCAATATGTTGGCAGGGGGCACCGCTGCAACAGCTCAGCGTTTTACATTGACCAATTTCGGCACCATCGGCTTCCAAGCCGCTGCGCCGGTGAATCTCGATGGCACAACATTGCCACCTTCAGGCACTCCTGCCATGGTCATGCGCATGCGCGACGACGCATGGTCGGGCTCGGCGTCTGATGCCCTTGAAATCTGGGCGTTTAACATCAATTGGACCACACCGGCCAATACAAGTTTGACGCAAATCGCAACACTGCCTGTAGCGGCCTTTGAATCTGAACTTTGTGGGTATACCTCATTTGCATGTATTCCACAACCCGGGTCGGGAACAACACTAGATCCACTCCGCGAAGTGCTCATGAATCGAGTGCATTATCGCAATTTTGGCACACATGAAAGTATCGTTTGTTGTCACGTCACCGATGTGAATGGCAATGACCGAGCAGGCGTTCGTTGGTATGAATTGCGCCGCACCGGAGGCACTTCGGGCACATGGGCCATCTATCAACAAGGTACATATTCTCCTGACGCAGCCAACCGCTGGATGGCATCCATCGGCATCTCTGCCACAGGAAGCATTGGTCTCGCTTACAACGTTTCAAGTTCTTCTATATATCCCTCATTGCGTTACACTGGTCGCCGCGATTGTGATCCACTGGGCACCATGACCGAACCGGAAACAACAATTATTTCGGGATCTGCGGCGAATGGGTCAAATCGTTATGGTGACTATAGCGCTCTCGGAACTGATCCCGCGGATGGGGAAACATTTTGGTTTACTGGAATGTACAATACTGGTTCGGGATGGAGCACACGCGTCGCCGCATTCAACATGCCTTCTTGCAGCGCGGCAGTGGCTTTTGGAGCCAATACGGCCTCAACAGATGAAGCAGCGGCATCGGTAGACAATGGTTGCGAAGACTATGTGATATTGACGATTCCCATTCAGATTGGCGCTGCGCCAAGTGCGGCCGCTTCTGTGACCATCAACGTGACAGGTGGAACGGCAACATCGGGCGTTGACTATACCATTCCTACTTCAACATTTACGCTGCAAAATGGAAGTCTTGCACAGAACGTACAGATTTACGTGTACAATGATGATTATGTAGAAGGCAATGAAACCATCACATTGGGATATTCATTGAATGCGGGCGCAGGAAATGCTATTGCTGGTGCATTGAATCAAACCGTGACTGTCACCATCAATGATGATGATGAATTGCCCAATAACGCAGCAACTTCAGGTGTTGTGATGGAAGAGGATTTTGAAAGTGGTTTGGGTACATTTACGACCACCAATGCCAGTGGTGCAACGGCGTGGCAAGTGGGTACAGCCGCGAATGGGTCTACCAATGCTTTTACCATTCCAAATACCAATGCAACGGATATTGCATGGATCAACGATGATGATTGCAATTGTAATCAAAACAATGTGTCCTTGATTTCACCGGTGTTTTCTTTGTCTGGATATGTTTCAGCTACACTTTCATTCGCTGCCTACTTTGAAGGCAATACCTATCAAGGAGATACCGAAACAGCCAAGGTGCGCATTAGCTTAAACGGTGGCGCTTATGTTGATTTGGCAACAATTACTGCAGGAACTTCATGGAGCAATCAAACCATTGATCTTTCGCCTTACGTGGGCAATGCTTCCGTGCGCATTTCATTTGTCTACAGCGATGGAACTGGTTGGTTGTATGGTTGCGCGATTGATAATGTGATAGTAGAAGCTGTTTCAACAGCCGGTATTCAAACCGCTGTCAATACAGGCTCCGGTGATGAAGCCTCACTCGGCGCGAATGGCACAGTGCACTTCTTCGATCCGTCTTCTGGTTTTGTGATGGCTACTTTGGAAAACAATAGCAGCTTTGATTTTAACTGTGTAACCGTTGAAGTGGATCGTCAAGGCAACACCCCTACAGCAGTGGCGTTTTCGAGTAACGTGACTTCTGAATTTGCCATGTCAAAAACATTCAGTATTGCCCCATTTGTAAGTAATGCAGGATCGTATACCGTGACTTTGTATTATGAAGAAGAAGAAGTGGCTGCATGGGAAACAGCCACAGGCAATAGCCGCAATAGTTTGCAGATGATTCGTGTGGCTTCGGCGCAAGAATTTGAATCGGTAACTCCGGCGAATTTTACCACGTATGATATTACAACGGAAGATGCCATCATTGGTGATTTTAATGGTGATGGCACATTTACCGCCACATTTAGCGGAAGCACGGGCTCGTTTGGTATGGGTATTTTTAATGCCGATCCTCAAGCGCCACAAGCTGTTTTTGTGAGTGATCAAACAGCGATTTGTGTGGGTGAAACCATCAGCTTTACGGATCAATCTACCGGCAATCCGAATTCATGGAACTGGGATTTTGGTGATGGCGGAAGCGCTTCGGAGCAAAACCCAACGCATACATACACTGAAGTCGGAACATATCCCGTAACCCTTACCGTAACCAATGATTTTGGTACGGATGGCTACACGTCAATCAGTGCGATTGTCGTGAGCGGTCCTACCTCAAGCAATGGAAGTGCGATCATTTGTGAAGGAGAGAGCTATATTTTTAATGGAAATACATTGACCACACCCGGAGCCTATTCTCAAACTTTGGTGAATGCTGCAGGGTGCGATAGCATTTATACATTGACTTTAGATGTGGTGTTGTTGCCAATTGTGAGTATTCAGTCTTTGGTGGAGGATACCTTATGTGTAGATGGTCCTTCGATTACCTTGGTTGGTATTCCTGCGGGTGGAACATTTAGTGGTCCTGGAGTGAGCGGTGCTGTGTTCAATCCTGTTACCGCCGGATTGGGCTTGCATGAGATTGAATACAATTACACCAACCCGAATGGTTGTTCGGGTGCTTCTACTGTTGAGGTTTATGTGAAAGGTTGTGTGGGTGTGGGTGAATTGGAATTGAGCGATGTGTTGGTGTATCCGAATCCGAATGCCGGTGAATTTGTGATCAAAGGATTGGAAGCGGGTAAGTTGGCTACGATCTATGATGCACAAGGGAAGTTGGTTTGGAGCAAGCGTGTATTGAGCAGTCAAGAGCAGATAGAGGTGAAGGGGTTGGCTGCCGGCGTGTACACCTTGCGCAGTGAGAAGGGTGGGGTAGAAGGCAGTTTAAGAATTATTGTCATGAAGAAATAGGATCAGCGTCGT
>JBMOFW010000201.1:0-4894 GCA_049318685.1 Flavobacteriales bacterium | reverse complement strand
TTTAAATAATATTTCTGTCACAATATTTAATTCAATAGGACAAGAATTATCAACTATTTTTCTTTCAAAAGATAAGAGCATAATTGACCTATCAGAGCTACAGGATGGACTTTACTTTCTGAAAATTAATGACGGAAATAAAACAGGAATAAAGAAATTAATTATTGATGGAAAATAAACAACGAACCGCTAACAGCACCTACAAGAAATTGGCGGTTCAGTGGACACATGAAGCTTTGTTCTTCGTATCAAGGTATCCCCCCGCTCAAGCACGTCCAAAAGTTAGAAAGCTATTTGCTTGCTTGCGGGCATGAACAAAGAACTTACTTGGGCGGAGCATATTCATCGGTGCTTGGAGTTGGGCGTTTCGAAGAAGGCTTACTGTGAAGAGCATAATTTATCGTATCAACTTTTCTTTCACCTTCAACGGAAGTTGACGGAAAGCAAATCGTCTGTTGGCTTCAAGGAAATTCTTTTGAGAAATGAGCACATGCAGAACCGTGAATCGGACGATGCTTCGGAGTCTGTTCTTCAGGTGCAGTTTGCCAATGGGTGTACACTTTTTTTTTCGGAGCATCTTCTGGAGAGCGTGTTCCAACTTTGCCAATCGCAATGATCGCACTCTCGACGCACCAACGCTATTTTTTGTACAAAGGCTTCACCGATATGCGAAAGAGCTTCGACGGACTGTGTGGACTGGTGCGCAACGAACTCGATAAAGATCCTGCATCGGGCTGCGTCTTCATCTTCTTCAATAAACCGCGGACGCACGTGAAGATATTGTTCTGGGAGCGCGATGGCTTCGCACTGTTCTACAAACGCCTAGAACGAGGTACGTTTGAGGTACCTACCTCAAACGATGAAAATGAAATCTCCTCTCAAACGCTTTCACTCATTCTCGATGGCATTGTTTTATCATCGGTGAAAAAGAAAAGAAGATACTCGCATCCCGCGTGAATGTTGATTTTATTGGTGATAAGTAAACATGAGAAAGCGTAGAATTTATTGGGCTTTGACACATCTTTGTTCAGCGATGACAGAGACGGAAATCCTGCTTAAAAATCAACTTTCTGAAATTCAGATTCAGTTGAAAACGCTCGTTGAGCTTAACCATCGTCAAAGTCTGATCATCGAACAACAACAACATCGCATCGATCAACTTCTTCGCCAGTTATATGGGAAGAAGAGTGAGAAAATTTCTGCACAACGTTCACTATTTGATCAGTCGCTCTTTGTTGAAGGGGATATTGAAACTGTTGTTCCAGAACAAAAGGAGACCATCATCGCTGAGCATAAGCGCAAAGAGCGCAAGAAGAATCCCGAGAGTCTGCGCCAAGAATTTCCCGAACATCTGCGTCGTGAAGAAGTGGTGATCGAGCCGACCGAAGTACCGGATGGCGCTGTGAAAATCGGTGAAGAAGTCAGCGAGAAATTGGAGATTACAAAGTCCGAGCTTTGCGTGAAGCGCACTGTTCGCCCAAAGTATGCGCTGGCCGACAAGTCGGGTGTTGTGGTGGCTGATCTTCCGGAAGCGCCGATCTACCGTTGCATGGCCGGCGTGAGCCTGCTGGTGTATTTGGTGATCGCGAAATATGTGGATCATCTTCCCCTTTATCGGATCAAAGAAAAGTTTGCTCGACAAAGAGTAAGAATAAGCGACTCGACGATGGGCGATTGGGTGAGTCAAGTGGCGAAGTTGCTCGAAATATTATACAAAGAACTCGAAAACCAAGTGCTGAGTTCGCATTATCTCGGCGCCGATGAAACCACTATCAGAGTGCTTGATCCAAAGCTAGATGGCAAGTCGCATCAGGGATACCTGTGGGTGTACTTGGCGCATGATGTCAATTTGGTGTTGTTTGATTATGATCCTTCAAGAAAAAAAGAAGTGGTCAGCAATAAATTATTGGAGTACACCGGTTATCTGCAAAGCGACGGCTATGCGGGCTATGAGCAGTTTAAAACCCACAAGAAAATTACACGTGTGGGCTGCATGGCACATGCGCGGAGGAAATTTGACGAGGCCATGAAGAATGACAAGAAGACCGCGCTTGAGGCGATGACGCGCATGCAGCGCATCTATCGCCTTGAACATTGGCTTCGCGTATTGCAGATCCATGACGACGGAAAGAAGAAGTTGAGAGAAAAAATCGCTGTACCGATGTTGAACGATATGTTCGACTGGATGGAGCAAATCATCAACAAGACCACACCTCAATCGCCCATTTACAAAGCACTTCAATATAGTATCAAGCGTCGGACAGAACTCATAGCTTATACCCAGGACGGTAAACTCCACATCGATAATAATCCGGTGGAGAACAAAATCCGTCCAACGGTGATCGGAAAAAAGAACTATTTATTCATGGGCTCGCACGATGCTGCGCAGTGTTCCGCCATGATCTATTCCTTTTTGATCAGTTGCAAAGCAAACAACATCAATCCGGAAGAGTGGTTAGAAGATGTGCTCATCAGAATCAACAGCACCAAAAAATCCGAGCTCGCAGAATTGCTCCCCAACCGCTGGAAAAAGGCAACACTGTAGAAAGATCATAACTTCACGGACGTGCTTGAGCGGGGGGATACGTAGCAATTGATGGTACCAAGGT
Source organism: Flavobacteriales bacterium (assembly GCA_049318685.1). Classification (GTDB taxonomy): domain Bacteria; phylum Bacteroidota; class Bacteroidia; order Flavobacteriales_D; family Sanyastnellaceae; genus JAIXWP01. Next base: position 2,285 of record JBMOFW010000201.1, on the reverse strand, counting down.
GCGTGCGCACAACAGCAAGAAGAACAACTTCAATCCAAAAAAAATAGAGCGTCATATTGATTACATCGAAAAGAAAACCGATGAATATCTCACACAGCTTGATGAGTTTGACAAAGTTGAACAAGCCGAAAAGATTAGCGATGTAAAGGAAAAAATCAATCGACTCAAAGACAACCAAATAAAATACGAAGCGCTTGGTGATATCATGGAAGACAAGAATGCTACTCAGATTAGTACCACTGATCCTGATAGCAGAGCATTGCTTGTGCAGGGACAAGTAGTAGAAGTTTCATACAACGTTCAAACAGCAGTGGATGAGAAACACAAATTGATTGTAGCAACGCACACTATCAATCGCAACGATCGCAATGCAATGTCGGGCATTGCAAAAGAAGCGAAAGTAAATCTCAATGCAGAAAAATTCACAGTGCTTTTAGATAAAGGCTATCACAACGGTCGTGAACTGGAGGAATGTAAAAAACAAAATATTGCAACGATCTGTGCACATGCAGAAATAGTCAATAGCAATGATAAAGGAACAACTCCTGATTACCTCGTCACAAAGTTTATTTACAACAAAGAAGAAGATACATACACCTGTCCTCAAGAACAAACACTTCGCACCACCGGAACATGGCACAAAAAAACTAGAGAGCGCGATTCTTATAATTTCAAAAAGTATCGCACACCTGCTTGCAAAGAATGTCCGGTAAAACATCTTAGTACGGGCAGAGCACAAGGAGGAAGAGAGCTTGATCGCAGCGAATTTGCTGATGCAGTGGAGGAGAATAACAAGCGTTATCATGAAAACACTTCACTTTATAGAAAGCGTCAAGAACTGGAGCGAAGCGGAACTCATGAAGACAAATAAAAATAAAAGACACGACTGAATAAATAAACGAGCACATCTTTGGAACGATCAAAAGAGTGTGGGGATTTAATCACACGAATCTAAAAGGACTGAAAAAAGGAAATGGCGCGCTTCAAAGAGCAGCGAAATTCTGGCGCCATACTAGATCCACCAAAGCCTGTGAGGAAGTCGAAAGAGAAACCGGAGCCGCCGGGCGAGCAGGGTAGCTTGTTTTAATGGATTCGACAGACTCTGAGAAAAATATTCGTCTAAGATTTTTGGTTACTGGAAGTGTCATTGGTATATTTGTTTGACCGGATCAAGCCGAATTCTTTTATGTGCAGTAATCTGCTGTATCGCTATTTATTCCCGTTTTCAAAGTCTACTTTGTTATGTGGCTTATTATGGTTTTTACATTCGTCGATATCGAATGCTCAAGTCGTAATAAATGAGGTGTATATCCGCCCCGATGGACTGAGTGCAACTCCTCCGAATGGTTTAATATATCAGGGCAGTAAAGAGTACATTGAGATTTACAATAAAGGTTGTTTTACCGTTGATTTATCGGGCTATTTTATTGCAATGAAACAATCGGTGAGCAATGTGCTTACAGGAGGTACATTCCGTATACCGAGTGTTCCACAGGCTATATTGGGCCCAGGTCAGCATGTTGTAATTGGTTCTGCGCAACCCGGTGCCGGGCTAGAAGGCAATATTGATATACCTATTACTTCCGGCACTTATTGTTCATATTCCGGAAATTTTGTAATTCCCAATGTCGATGGTTGGGTGGCACTATATAATGGTGCGGGTTTAGCGCTTGATTGTATTTATTGGTCGGGTGTCCAAGCCAATATCACTTCGGCCACATATGTAAATGATTTTAATCCTGCCGGCGGTATTTGCCTGCCACCTGGCAGTCCGGCGGTTACGTTGCAAACCGCAAGGCAAATATTTGCAGCAACCCCCGCAATCGTAACCTATATACCCACTAGCACACCAATTATCGCATACCGTCAAACAGATGGATCAACTGCTTGGCAGTTTGCGGCATCGTACAACGCTGCTACCTTGCCCTGGACAGTTAATAATAGTGTAGTAGGCGGCAACTGCAATGGAGGTGTAGGAGCCTGTGTTGCGGCTACGGCCGTTAATCCCCCTTCGGTCGTAAGCCCGGTCAGTTTATGCGCAGGTGTGCCGGGAACAGCCTTGTCAGCAACGGCTTCAGCAGGAGGCACGCTCAATTGGTATGGCACAAACGCCGTTGGCGGTTCCGCATCAGCTAATGCTCCGATTCCCTCCACCGCTGTGTCAGGAAATTTTACGTATTATGTCAGTCAAACCATTGGTGGCTGCGAAAGCGCAAGGGCTGCAATCCAGGTTCAGATCGCGGCAGCACCCTCAGCAGGGAATGACGCATCGCTTACTATTTGCA
>JBMOFW010000200.1:0-4922 GCA_049318685.1 Flavobacteriales bacterium | reverse complement strand
GAATTCTTTTAGCATGAACGCTCTCCGTAAAATAATATTTATTACAAAAAGAATGCGCTCCGTATTCCTAAATCTATGGCCTCTGTTAAGGCCGATGGAGGAATAGTCAGCACATCTGCTGAATTGATGGAATTCCTGATAGCGTTCATGGAAGGCGATTTATTCCCTGTAGAATATCTAAATGAGATGAAAACATGGCATAAGATATTTTACCCACTTCAATATGGAGTTGGAATATCACGATTCAAACTCGGGAAATTTGCTACTCTTGGAAAAGATATTCCAGAACTTATAGGTCACAGCGGACTTAGCGGCACAGTAGCTTTTTATTCTCCTGAAAAAAATCTTTACATCGTTGGCACCGTCAACCAAATCCACAAACCAAGCACAAGTTTCAAAGTGCTAGTGAAAATGCTGATGGCAACCAAATGAAGTTTGAATTGTGAAGTTTGAATTATAAAGTGAGAATTTTGAAGTGAGCTAATATTTCAAACTTCAAACTTCACACTTCAGCCTTCATTTTTTTTCGTGTTATATTGGTCGAAAATCCGATTTCGATGAAACAATTATTGACGATCGCTTGGGTGTTTTTTAGTGTGGCCTTGCTGGCGCAAGAAGCACAGAAAGTGCAATCCACTATCTCTGAAGTAAAGGTCTTCATGAGTGGTGCGGAATTGCATCACAATGCCAATGTGAAATTGAAAGAGGGAAAACAAGAACTTGTTTTCACCGGACTCTCGCCCAATTTGGATGCGAATACTATCCTGATTGATATCTCGCAAAAAGACATTACGATTTTGTCGGTGAGTAGTCGCACAAATTATGTCGATGGACAATTGGACAATGCGAAAATAGCCTTGGTAAAAGATTCGTTGAATGCACTCAACGACCAGTTGGTATTGGTGCAATCGAAGATCAGTGTCTACACCTCTGAGCGCAATATGTTGTTTAAAAATGAATCCATCGGCGGAACTTCCAACAATGTGCCAGTAGCGGAGATTCAAAAGGCAGCGGATTTTTACAGAACACGATTGATGCAGATTGATGAAAAAGTGTTCGATCTCAATAAAGAAGAACGCGCGTTGAGTCGCAGATACAATGACTATGCGAATCAATTGAATGAATTGAATGCACGATTTAATCCACCAACTTCGGATGTCAGCATAGTGGTGATGTCGAATAAAGCGCAGTCGGTGAATATTTCTTTGAAATATCAAGTGGCCATGGCCGGATGGGAACCAAAGTATGATGTGCGTGCAACGAGCATTTCGAAACCGGTAGAATTGGATTATCGTGCCAATGTCTACAACAATTGCGGGATCGATTGGACGAATGTGAAAATTATTCTGTCTACTGCTGATCCAAAGCAAGGTGCTGAAAAACCAAAATTGGAATCATGGGATTTGGCGGAAGCGAGATATTATCTCGATGAAGAAGGACAGAATTTACAAGGATTTTTTTCACTTTCGAACGCGAATTTGGATTATAAATCTGATTTGGAAGAAAGGAAGCTTGAAGATAAAGGTGAACCGATCGTGTAGATGGTAGAGGTAGCTGAATTTAATGCCGAGTTTGATATTGTTCAGCATTACACGATTTTGTCGGATGCAAAGCCCTATATCGTTGAAGTAGGCACACATACTTTACCGGCGCAATATGCACATTATGCAGTGCCTAAAATGGATGCAGCGGCGTTCTTGACCGCGAAAGTATTGGGTTGGAATAAACTCAATTTGGTGAGTGGAAACGCGAGCGTGTATTACAATGGAGCGTACTTGGGTAGTTCATATATCAACACCGCTACAGTGAATGATACGCTGGTGTTGTCGCTGGGTCGCGACCGCATGATCATGGTAGAACGCAACAAGATTTCAGAGGAAAACAAGAAGATTTTTTCTGGTAATACAGTGAAAGAAACTTTGTCGTATGAAATTGTGGTGAAAAATAATCGTGATGGTGCGATAGTAATGACTTTGCAAGATCAGTTGCCCATTTCATCGGATAAAGAGATTGAGATTACTTCGATAGAAGTAAGTGGAGCAGAGTGGAATGAAGATTCGGGAGAATTGACCTGGCGATTTAATTTGGCGCCAGGAGAAGTAAAGAAAATTAAATTATCCTACTCCATCAAAAGTCCCCGCTCCCGCGGCATCAACGCCGACCGCACCGTCCGCCGCGCGAAGGCGAAGTTTTAATCACCCCTAGCCCCGCAGGGGCGTCCCGTAGTTTCGCCGCAGGCGAGACGTCCCGTAACGAGCGCAGCGAGTGTCCCGTAGCGAAGGCCGTAGGCCGAGCGTCCCGTTTCACTATCTTTACCGCGTTTTATATAACCAAGCATGGAAAAGATTGTAATCGGCGTGATCCGTGAAGGCAAAGTGCCCCCGGATTTTCGCGTGCCACTCACGCCAACTCAATGCGTTGAGGTAATGAATAAATATCCCAACGTGAAAGTAGTTGTGCAAGCCAGCCCGGTACGCCGATTCAAAGACAATGAATACGCCGACCTCGGTATCGAAGTGAGAGAGGATATGTCAGATTGCGATATTCTCATGGGCGTGAAAGAAGTGCCGATCGACATGCTTATCCCGGAGAAGACTTATTTGTTCTTCTCCCACACCATCAAAAAACAAGCGCACAATGCCAAATTGATTCGCGCGATTCTCGATAAAAAAATCCGTCTGATTGATTACGAAACGATTCGTGATACCAATAATAAACGAATCATCGGTTTTGGACGATATGCGGGCATTGTGGGTACGTATGAGGGCTTCCGTGCTTTTGGTTTAAAACACAAACTATTTGACCTCAAATCACCTTCGCAATGTGAAGACCGTGTTGAGATGGAAGAAGAGATGAAAAAAATTGTGTTGCCGCCAACTAGCAAGTTCGTTTTGACGGGCTTCGGGCGTGTAGGCAATGGTGCCCAAGAAATCATGAAACTATTGCCCATCGAACGGGTCTCACCAAAAGCTTTCTTAACGGATAAATTTGACCACCCTGTATATGTGCATCTCGATACACATGAATACTATGAGCGCAAAGTGGGTGGTGGTTTTGATAAGAAAGATTTTTACTCCAATCCGGAACATTATTTTTCGGTCTTGCATAGTTATGTGAAGCGCGCGGATATGTACGTGGCTTGTCACCTTTGGGCCTCAGGCAATCCGCCTTTGATCACAAAAAAGGATGTGGAAGCACCCGATTGGAAGTGCATGGTGATTGCGGATGTGAGTTGTGATACAGATGGTCCGATTGCTCCAACCATTCGCGCTTCAAAAATTGATGATCCGTTTTTTGGTTATGATCGATTGAATCATGTCGAAACTGATTTTCACGCTGAAAATGCCATTGGGATGATGACGATCGACAATTTGCCGTGCGAATTGCCCAAAGATGCCTCCGAAGATTTTGGCAATGAATTGCTCAGTAAAGTCATCCCATTGTTGATTGGCGAAGATCCAGATGAAATAATTTGGAAAGCGACTGAAACGCTCAACGGTGAATTGACACCTCATTATGAATACCTGAGTGATTACGCAGGCATGGCGTAATTACTGATTGGAGAACGTGAAGGTGATCGTGCCGCTCTGTTTTTTCGCAGCCTTTTCATCGTAATTGAATTTCCACTTCCTAGCGTACTCCAACGATTCTTGGCGGATGCAGTCGATATTGCTACTGCGTTCATCGACCCATGCATTGGTGACTTGTCCGGCGCTATTGACTTCGATATTAACGATCACTTTTCCGGCAGTTTTGCAGCGATAGGTGGGGCGGGGAGTATTGGTTGGATTTCGACCAGTCAGATTGAATTCCGCAGACACAGGACCGGAGTAGCTTTTTTTGTTCTGCTCTTTCCACCACGAAGTATCGTCTTTTTTTGTGTTTTTATCGTCCTTGCCTTTGTTGGGATCTGGAGTTTTATCGTTTACACTAAAATCTTTGTGCTTGGTGGCGAGTTTGTCGAATTCTCCTTTTTCTTCATTGCGCAGGTTTTGTTCTACCATGGCCTTGATTTCGGCTTGAGACAAGCCGCTATAGTTAACTTGACTAGAGGAGCGTTCAGAGCCGGCAGCTGCAAGTAGGTTTTTGACCTCTTCGCTGAGATTGCTGTTGTCGATCATTTGTTGGTCGACCATTTCTGGTTCTTCAAAAGCCAATTCAATTTCGTCCACCGTTTCTTCGGCTGCGGCTCCTTCGGTAGCCGGGGCTACGGTAAGCAGATAAATCACACCAAAAATGAAGACGTGTGCCGCAAGGGAAATGGTAATGGCCCCCAAAATCAATGCAGACCGACCTTCGGGGCGGGCATTGAGCACTTCCATGATTTTGGAAGATTTTGAAGGTATGTTGTTGTTTTCCATGAGGTTGGTCTGTAACCTTTGCGGCCTTATGGCGTAAAAGTACGGCTTTAAAAGTTAAAGAAATTATAACGGCACAATTTTTAAGAGAACGTGTCGTATCTTCGCTACCGAACGTATCGAATAGTAAAAAATTATACAATAAAACAACAACACAATCACATGAAAAAGTTATTTGCATTGATCGTAATGGTTGCTTTCTTCGGAGTAGCTGCCAGCGCACAAACTGAAACTAAGCCTGCAACTACAAAGGCGAAGACAGAGAAGGCTTCAAAAGACACAGTGAAGAAAGAAGAATGTTCTAAAGAAGCATGCAAATCTGGCGAAGGCAAGTCTTGCTGCTCAAAAGGTTCATCTTCTTGCTCAAAAGAAGGTGCTAAAGCTGAAGGTACAACACAAGGTACTGGTGAGAACCACGAAGGTTGCTCAAAAGACGGTGCTAAAGCTGAAGGCAAATCTTGCTGCTCAAAAGACGGAAAGGCTGAAGGAAAGTCTTGCTGCTCTAAAGATGGCGCAAAGAAAGAAGAAGAAGCCCAGCCCGAGCCAGAAGTGAAACAAGAAGAA
>JBMOFW010000199.1:0-4923 GCA_049318685.1 Flavobacteriales bacterium | reverse complement strand
TGGTTGCCGAAGGCGGAATCAATCGCACTGTATCATTGAACTCAACATTGAGCAATGGTCTTTATACTGTACGTTTGATGAATGGCGCTGCCTCATTGAATGTTCGTATGATTGTAGAATAATTTTGGTACTATATCATTGGAAAAGGGCGCTCCGCAAGGAGCGCCATTTTTTTGTTATCCCACTTTTCATTTTCTTATTACTAAAACTCACCGGAAGGCGCAGTGTCTTATCGGATTTGAATAGGGACGCAGCTGTTGTGTTCATGGTAATTTTTTTTTCTGCGCCCCTTATTTTATAAATCATTCAATCCATTTTTCATCTCATACCGACTTTTAGCAGGTTCTCAATTATTGGGTAAAACTATTTTGTTTTATCATCAGTAGAAAAGAATGCTTTTGATGAATAAATAACTTAATGATTGTGGTATGATAGCAAGATTTACCTGCGAAATCGGTGCTTTTATCAGTGCCTATAAACCACCCAGAGGCTTCACCCAAACCGAGTGGCAATTTCTGAAAGTGGATGAAAATGATAACGTATTGGAATTGATTCCGACCTATATTAATAGTGGAACAAAAACGCGCTATCTCCGTGTAAATAGCATTCCTGGCGTGCAAGAAGGAGCGTATTATCGTGTAAAGTCGCGCCCTATTTTTGGAAAAGAACCCGGTCAGTGGGAAAAGGAATATACGCTGCTTTGGGTTACTCCAGCTTCTTCCCCAAAAGAAAGTCTGAAATCAGAACATGCTCCCGTGGTTGTTATTCTTCATCCTAATCCCAATGAAGGTGATGAGGTTCAATTGTTCTTAAAGGGCCTTGATGCAGAACGCATACTCGTGAAAGTGGTAGACCAGAAAGGAGAAGCGCATTATATCAATGAACATTTTATCGAGGAAACTGCCGTACTGAATATTCAATTCGGAAACAAGCTGAAAGAGGGCATGTACAACGTAGAAATCTATTTTGCTGATGAACTTGTTGTAGAAAATTTGGAAGTAAAACGTTGACGCAAACATTCAACCTTTTCATAAATTAAAAAAAAAACGGGCGTGCTCAAAAGAACAGGCCCGATTAAATGGGTTTAGTAGTGAGTCGCAGTGCTCACGTTTTAAGTAGTAGAGTGGAGAAGGGCTTCTTGCAAAAGAGGCCCTTTTCTTTTTTTTAATGCCCTCCGCCGGCCACTGCTTGGGCGTCGAGATGCCGGGTTTTCCAAGCGTAGAAAGCAAGATATAAGAAGCAGAAAATGCCAACCCAATAGGATTGCTGAATGCCTAATGCGACATCGGCGAGATAACCTTGAAACCAACTTACCAAGCCACCACCCATGATCATCATGATCAAGAAACTGGAACCTTGATTGGTGTGTCTACCTAGTCCTGTGATTGCGAGGGTAAACACACACGGCCATAAGGTGCTGCAGAACAGACCAACAGTTATAAACGAAAATACGCTGGTCATACCGCTCGAGAAAATACCTACGAGGAGGGCCGCAATGGCACCGAAGGAATAATAGAGCAATTGCTTAGCGGGGCGTCCACCTGTGATCTTATCTACGGCGATGAGAATAACAATCATTACCGCATACAAGTAAAACTGACTGATGTCGGTGCCGCTTATTGCATTTACTAAAAGGAAAATACCAAAAGCCACAAATGGCAAAACAACATTCAATACGGCTTTTGCTGATTTTGAAATATCAAATGCCCCCGCAGCCGACGTCCATCGACCGATCATCAGACTTCCCCAGAACAACGATATATACGGAGATATTTGACTCTCTCCCATGTTCATGCTCTGCTTCATAAATTCGGGAAGATTCGATGCCGTGGCTACTTCTACACCAACATAAACAAAAATGGCAATCATGCCTAAAGCCAATTGCGGATATTGTAATGGACTCGTGCGCGAATCATTGTCACTAGCATGCATCACACTCTCGATTTTATCCGGTACAGATGAAAATTTGAAAAGTAAAGCTGCCAGAGCAAAGGCACCCCCCAAAACGAGGTAAGGAATTTTTACAGCTTCCAAACTCATAGTGGTATTGCCCGATGATGCGCTTCCAAAAATGGCATACGAAACGATGACCGGACCAATGGTCGTACCCACATTGTTAATCCCGCCAGCAAGGCTCAAACGCTGCGATCCTTTGCTCGGATCGCCCATAGAGATAGCTAATGGATTGGCAGCGGTTTGTTGCAACGAAAATCCAAGTCCAACTACAAATAAACCTGTAATCAATAACTCGAAGGATGCGTTATTGGCTGCCGGTATAAAAAGCAATGTTCCAGAGGCGCTGATCAACAGACCCAGTGCAAGACCGTTGCGGTAACCGAGTTTATTGAGAATGTCTTTTCGCATAACGGCAGAACCGAGCATATACAGTATCGATCCTACAGTGTACGCAATGTAAAAAGCAACAGAAATCAATTGTGACTTTCCTTGGGTTAAGTTCAATGCTTTCTTGAAAACAGGAATCAAAATATCATTGCTCGCCGCAACGAATCCCCAAAAGAAAAACACGACCACAAGCGTAATGAAGGGCGCTAGGCTCGTCTTCGACGCATTGGATGAAGCGGGTTTGTCAAGAGTCATAATGTGGGTTTGGTTAAATAAGGTTTGTGCGAATTAAGAAAAAAAGGCCATTCAAATCGAATGGCCTTTGTTTTTTATTCATAACTCAACTAGTGCTGAACTACGAATTTTTCAATAACAGAAGATGTACCATCAGTAGCAACTACGAAGTATAACCCGTTTTCGAGTCGCTCAGTAGAGATGGTATTGGTGCCGGTCGCTGTTACGCGATCGCTATAAATGACTTGACCCAACGCATTGGTGATTTGCACATGACTTGCGCCAAAGTTCAAAGCATTCGTATTGATCATGATCATATCAGAAGCCGGATTTGGATAAATTCCGAGCACGGTGTTTTCTGTTTCGTTAATGCCGATAATGCATGCTTCACATGATTCCCAACAAACCTCGTCCAATACGATGTTTTCAGAAACAGTAATAACGCGGTTCGTAAATCCATCCGCAGTTACTGTGCAAATAGAACCAGAGGTAAGCGTTTCTTGGCCTGCCCATGAATCATAGGCAAACTTGTACTCATGTGTTCCCACAGGCAACGACACGGTGATTTCCCATACGTTATCACCATCTGTGTCGCTCATAGGCGCGCATCCGCCGCACCAGTTGTTAAAGGTACCGTTGATTTCGGGAGTAGTAAATGTTTCTCCGCTTTGCGACATGTCCACTTTGAACGTCACGTTATATGGACCGCTAGACTGGCCACAGTCTTGGCAGCTAGCCCAACATACGATATCCAACACTTGGTCTTCAGTTACGGTCAAAGCACGATTGGTAAATGCACCGGTAGTTATTGTACAAGATGAACCTGCAGGCAAGTTTTCTTGAATAGCCCAGTTGTCCGCAGCGAATTTGTATTCGTAAGAACCTGGCTCAAGTGGAATGGTCAATTCCCAAATACCATTTCCATCCGCATCACTCATAGGAGCGCAAGCACCACACCAATTGTTGAATGTACCGTTGATTTCAGGGGTGGTATAGGTATCCGTTACCTCAGCCATGTTCAAGCGGAATGTAATGTTTTTGGTGGTAGATATGGTGCCGCATGCTTCGCAACTTGCCCAACATACTACACCCAAATCAACTTCACCATTCACATCCAATGTGCGATTGATGAAGCCACCATTATTCACAGTGCAAGCCCCACCGTCTGCTAATTGTTCTGAATCAGCCCAGCTATCAACAGCGTATTTGAATTCATAGGAACCCATTTCCAATGCAATGGTCAATTCCCAAATATTGTCTCCGTCAACATCGCTCATAGGAGCGCAACCACCACACCAATTGTTAAATGTTCCGTTAACTTCCGGTGCAGTAAACGAACCTGTGTATTGATTCATGTCAACAGCAAAGTGCACGTCATACGTTGTAGGAAGTACCTCACAAGCGGTGCAGCTTTCCCAACATACAACGTCTAAAATAGTTTCACCGGTAACTTGTAATGAACGATTGGTAAATCCATTGTTGGTTACTGTGCAAGCGCTACCTTCGGTCAAAGTTTCTTGAATACCCCAAGCATCTGCTGAGAATTTGTATTCATATGTACCCGGCATCAATGAGAGCGTAGTTTCCCAAACGCCATCACCGTTCACATCGCTCAACGGATTGCAGTTACCGCACCAGCTATTGAATGTGCCATTTACCTCAGGAGTGGTAAATCCTGCAGTAACATTGTTCATGTCTACTTGGAAAGTTACGTTTACGGGTTCTACCACTACGTTACACGCAGCGCATGTCGCCCAACACACAGGATCCAACACGATGTCTTCACTTACTGTGATAACACGATTTGTAAAACCGTCGGCTGTGATTGTACAAGCACTACCAGCAGTCAAATTTTCTTGAATACCCCATCCATCAGCTGAGTATTTGAATTCATACGTTCCGGCTTCAAGCGGGATGGTGATATCCCAAATATTGTCACCATTCGCGTCGCTCATAGCGGCGCAATTGCCACACCAATTATTGAAAGTGCCGTTCACTTCAGGCGTAGTGAACGCATCTGTTACAGAGCTCATGTCTACTTGGAAAGTGACATTATACAATGAAGGTTCAACACCGCATGGTGTGCATGAACCCCAACATACCGCATCGAGTGTTATATTCTCAGATACGGTAATTGTGCGATTCGTAAATCCAAAATTTGTAACGGTGCATGAACTGCCTGGTGTCAATTCTTCTTGGATACCCCAAGCATCAGCAGAAAATTTGTATTCATACGAACCAGGTTGAAGTGAAAGTGTCGTAGACCAAATGCCATCCATATCAGGATCGCTAAGTGGGGTGCAGTTGCCGCACCAGGTATTGAATGTACCATTCAATTCTGGAATG
>JBMOFW010000198.1:0-4956 GCA_049318685.1 Flavobacteriales bacterium | reverse complement strand
GGAATCAACGCAATATTAGCCGAGTTGTTGGAATAAGGCCCCGCAATACCGGGGCCACTGAGAAAGAAAGCAAACGCATCATTAAAAGAGCCATTCGCAAATTCAGGGTATTCGTCAGATCCAAAGACAAAGTTGAATGCCAGACTATCGCCTGTCGGAACAAAGTCAAACTGAAGAATAGCGGCATCATTTAGAGTAAAACCGCTCAACGCCGCCAAATCTGGATCAGAAAATCCGAATCCGCTAGAGGGCGTATTATTTGTAGAACCACTTGTATTTGGTCCAATGGCTCCGTTTACATTGCCCGAACCCATCACCAAACCAGAACCAAGGCCGAGATTGCATCCATTGCAAACAAACGAACCAATCTGATCATTGTGCCCAGAGTAAGTAATATTGGAGGCTACAACACCATTGCCGAGCAGCACACTTTGCACGCCGTCCGTGGCATTGACCGTGTTATCCACAACAAGCTGGGCATTCGAACAAAGCGAACCCAACAAAAAAAAGACGAAAAGAAAAACGCTGCAGAGTAAATTTTTAATCATCTAGGCAGTTGGTTTTGGTAATAAGGAATTGCTAAGATAACCAATTTCAATTGAAAAAGTTTGGAATGTCGGGCGTAAAAAGTGATGAAAGGTCGCCGACGAAACATTCGACCCGCTACTTTTGAAGCATGGCAGAAAAAATCATCAATATTGAAGGCTTGACCAAATGGTATAAAATTGGGCAGGAAACGGTCAAGGCACTCAACGGGGTAAATCTAACAATCAACCGCAATGAGTATGTCGCTCTGATGGGCCCCAGCGGCTCGGGCAAGTCTACATTGATGAATATTATCGGATGCTTAGACACCCCAAGCAGTGGAAAATACTGTTTGAACGGGCCTGACGTTGCCCAACTAACTGATAATCAATTAGCCGAGATTCGAAACAAAGAAATCGGTTTTGTATTTCAAACATTTAATTTGCTTCCTCGGTATTCTTCATTAGAAAATGTGGCTTTGCCATTGGTCTATGCCGGTGTATCCAAGGAGGAGCGCACCGAGCGAGCGAAGACCGTGTTGACTCAAGTAGGACTTGGAGATCGAATTATGCACAAGCCCAATGAACTCAGCGGCGGTCAGCGTCAACGTGTTGCCGTTGCTCGTGCTTTGGTCAACAAACCCTCAATAATTCTAGCCGACGAACCGACAGGAAACCTTGATACCAAGACCAGTTATGAGATCATGGCTCTATTCCAAGAGATTCACGATCAAGGCAACACGATCATTTTGGTTACACACGAAGAAGACATAGCGCGCCACGCACACCGCATCGTTCGATTAAGAGATGGCGTTGTTGAAAGTGATGAGCAGAATGAACCAATGAAGGTTGTATTTTCGCAGCCTTAATTCTAGTTCGCTATGCCTAAGCATCCGAGTATTGTTTCGCTTTTCAACGAAAAACCCATTGGAAATAAGCTCACCGTAAAAGGTTGGGTGCGTACTTTCCGCAATGATCAATTCATTACCATTACCGATGGATCCACCATCAAAACCTTACAAGTGGTGGTGAATAAAGAAAATCATTTAGAAGAAGACTTAAAAAAGCTTCAAACCGGTGCGTGTATTTCGGCCACTGGAACGTTGCAAGAAAGCCTTGGTAAGGGTCAAGAAATTGAATTGATTTGTGACCAATTGGAAATTTTGGGAGAAAGTGATCCGAATGAATTTCCTATTCAAATGAAGCGCCATACGCTTGAATTTCTGCGTGAAAAAGCGCATTTGCGTTTCCGTACCAATACGTTTGGTGCCGTATTTAGATTGCGACATCATTTGGCTTTTGCCATTCATAAATATTTCAACGACAACGGTTTTTTCTATTTACATGCCCCGATCATCACGGGCAGCGACGCAGAAGGAGCTGGTGAAATGTTTCGTGTGACCACGCTGGATATCGAAAACCCACCTCGCGACGAAAAAGGGCACATTGACCACACTCAGGATTTTTTTGGAAAACAGACCAATCTCACTGTGAGTGGTCAATTGGAAGCAGAGTTAGCAGCTTTGGCATTAGGCAAGGTATATACTTTCGGCCCAACCTTCCGAGCAGAAAACTCAAATACGAGTCGCCACTTGGCTGAGTTTTGGATGATCGAACCGGAAGTTGCTTTCAATGATATAGTCGACAACATGGATTTGGCGGAAGATTTTCTCCGCTATTGTATCAAATATGCGTTAGATCATTGTCGTGAAGACCTTGAATTCCTCCAAGAAAGAGAAATCAACGAGGATAAGATGAAACCGGTTGAAGACCGCCAAGTCATGCCATTGATTCAACGTTTGGAATTTGTAGTCAACAATCAATTTGAACGCATCACTTATACGGAAGCTATTCAATTGCTCTTAGATAGTCCACATTATAAAAAGAAGAAATTCAAGTTTAATGTGGAATGGGGGATTGATTTGCAATCAGAACATGAGCGTTATTTGGTTGAAAAGCATTTCAAAAAACCCGTGATTATTACAGGGTATCCGGCAGCAATCAAAGCATTCTACATGCGTATGAATGAAGACGGAAAAACTGTTGCTGCGATGGACATTCTCGTGCCGGGTATTGGAGAGATTATTGGAGGAAGCCAGCGTGAAGAACGTTATGAAGTTTTGAAACAAAAATGCGCGCAATTCCATATTCCTGAAGAAAGCATTTGGTGGTACTTGGAAACCCGCAAATTTGGTACTTGTCCGCACGCAGGATTTGGATTAGGATTCGAACGCTTGATCATGTACGTGACAGGAATGCAAAATATCCGCGACGTGATTCCATTCCCTCGTACCCCACAGAATGCCGAGTTTTAATAAATAGGTGAACTGAAAACCGTTTCCAACCTATATATTTGTTGAGTTATGTTGAAACAGTCATTACAACAGAAGCTACAGCAAAAATTATCTCCTCAACAAATTCAGTTGATGAAGATGTTGCAGATTCCGACTATGGAATTGGAACAACGCATCAAAGAAGAAATGGAGGTGAATCCTGCTTTGGAGGAGGGTGCCGACGAAAATGCTGAAGAGGAAAATAAGTCGATGGAGGACCAACAAAATGATGGTGACGACAAAGACAATAACGACGAAGAATTTGATTATAGCGATTATCTAGACGACGATAGCATTCCAGATTACAAGCTTTATTCAAGCAATCACAGTGCGGATGATGAAGAACGTGATTCTCCATTAGGAGCCGGTCGCAGTTTTCAAGATTTGTTGTTTTCTCAGCTTGGCTTGAGTGATTTGGATGAAAAACAACAAATTCTTGCCGAATATTTGATCGGTAATCTCGATGAAGCTGGATACTTGCGTCGTGAGCTGTCTGCCATCGTAAATGATCTCGCATTTACATCGAATATTTCTGCCACCACCAGGGAGTTGGAAGAAATGCTCAAAATAATCCAAGACCTCGATCCTGCGGGAGTTGGAGCCCGTGATTTGAAAGAATGTTTGTTGCTTCAGATTGCACGCGCCGAATTTCAAGATGACGATGTGCAGTTGGCAGAGGTGATTATTTCCAAATATTTTGATGAATTCACCAAGAAGCATTACGAAAAAATAGCCAAGAAGCTCGAGCTCACAGAAGAAGAACTCAAACCGGCCATCGATTTTATCCTTCACTTGAATCCCAAACCGGGCAACAGCATGATGGAGGCAGCGCGCACAGTTCAACACGTGACGCCCGACTTTATGTTGAGTGTAGAAAACGATGAATTGAAACTGACACTCAATGGCCGCAATGCTCCTGACCTGCGTATCAGCCGTGAGTATAAGGAAATGCTTCAGCATTATTCGAAAACAAAAGTCAAAGAGGCCAAAGACAAAGAGGCCCTGTTGTTTGTGAAGCAAAAAATTGATTCCGCTAAATGGTTTATCGATGCCATCAATCAGCGCAATCAAACATTGCTGTTCTGCATGCAGGCGATTGTTGATTACCAAAAAGAATTTTTCTTATCCGGTGATGAAACCAAACTCAAGCCGATGATTTTGAAGGACATCGCAGATTTGGTGAGTATGGATATCAGTACCATTAGTCGTGTAGCAAATAGTAAATATGTTCAAACCCCATACGGCACATATCTTTTAAAATATTTCTTTTCAGAAAGTCTTTCTACGGATGAAGGTGAAGAGGTATCTAGTCGGGAAGTAAAGCAAATTTTGAAAGATGCGATTGAAGCCGAACAAAAACGGAAGCCATTAACCGATGACAAGCTTGCGAAATTGCTCAATTCAAAAGGGTACAACATTGCTCGTCGCACGATAGCAAAATACAGGGAACAACTGGGCATTCCCGTGGCCCGTTTGAGGAAAGAATTATGACCGAACGTTTTGCCAAAGTCCTTTCATTAATATTTCATCCACTTTGGATGCCGTTGATAATTTATATGACGGTGAGATGGCTCGATCCGTACTACATCGGTCAAACTGTTGCAGACAATTTTGTCATTCTTTTATTGCTTGTCAACATTGTTGCCCCTGCTCTATCCATGTTGATCATGATTAAATATGGTATGCTCAGCAGCATCGAATTGCGTGATCGTAAAGAGCGCTTCGGACCATATATGCTGGTGATTTTTTATTATGTATTGTCTTATGTGATGCTGCGTTGGAAAGGGCCGATGTTGCCGCAAGAAGTATTTAGCTTTTTCGTGTCCGTGATTTTCAGCCTTGCTGTTTCGTTGAGCATCAATATGGTTTGGAAAATATCTGTGCATATGCTTGCCCAAGGTGGGGTTTTCGGCACCTTGTTAGCATTGAATTCTTTGCACAAGTCAGACGTGAACGTATTCTTGATGCTTTCAGCTCTGGCTGCGGGATTGACAGCATATAGCAGACTGCGACTCGAAGCGCATACCCACGGTCAAGCTTACGCTGGATTTTGTTTGGGCGTAGCGATGAACTGGATTATTATCAGCCAAAAATTCATG
>JBMOFW010000197.1:0-4975 GCA_049318685.1 Flavobacteriales bacterium | reverse complement strand
CGTATCTATCGTGAACCCAATGCCAATGTGTATCTCGCCGGTTTTATGAAATTTATTGGTGAGCACCATGAACATCCGCATGTAAAAGAATGGGTGCGAAAAGGCATGGTACATTTCATCAATATACATGTAAAATGCTACGCCAATTGGGCAGAAGTTCCCGTTCATTTCGTTGGTAGTATAGGACATTTCTTCAATGACTGTCTTCAAGACGCAGCCAATGAAACGGGAATTCAACTAGGACGCATCATTCGCAAACCCATCGATGGATTGGTGGAATATCATGTAAAATTTAAATTTCAAAACGCATAATGCAATTGAAAGCTTGTCTATTTGATATGGACGGTGTCATTGTTGACACAGCCAAATATCACTTTCTTGCTTGGTCCAGACTTGCTGAGTCTTTGGGCGTTCCGTTTACGGAAGAACAAAATGAGCAATTGAAGGGAGTGAGCAGAGTAGACTCGTTGGAAAAAATCTTGGCTTGGGGGAATATTCAACTCAACAATGCAAAAAAACTCGAGTTGATGGAGCTCAAAAACAAATGGTATTTGGATTTTGTGGCAACGGTAACCCCGCAAGAGATGCTTCCAGGAACGCTGGATTTGTTGAAGTCTTTGAAGGCAAATGGAATTAAAATTGGTCTTGGTTCTTCAAGTAAAAATTCGATACTAATTTTAGACAAATTAGACATCATGTCGTATTTTGATACCATCGTTGATGGCAACAAAATCACGTTATCTAAACCCAATCCAGAAGTTTTTTTAAGAGGCGCTCAAGAACTTGGGTGCAAACCAAGTGAGACCATTGTATTTGAAGATGCTTTATCGGGTGTAGAAGCGGCTAAGTTAGGCGGTTTCTATTGTATTGGAATCGGAAGTGCAGAGGTATTGACACAGGCTGATCGCGTAGTGGCTCATCTTGGTGAAGTCAATGTCGATGAGCTATTGGCCCTCTGAGTTTTTCATGTTGCTTTTTTTTTATAAAATTCGAAAGCCCGCAAGCATATGCATTGCGGGCTTTCTACTTTGACCAAGTAAATTGGTCTCCACCCTATTTCTTTATCTCACAACTAGCTTTTCTTCTTGGATTACGCCATTCCGGGTGTATTGAATGATGTAAATTCCTGATGCCAATTTGGTATTGAACCGATACATACCATGACTATTACTTTCTGAATAGAATACGGACATATTTTCAATCAAACTTCCTTGACTATTGTACAACTTGAAGTCTTCAACGTGACCACCTCGCGAAAGGTTGCTAAAGTTGAAATTGATTTTTTCACCATCACACGGATTCGGATAGAAGCTCAATTGATCGGATTCAATTTCACCTACAGACACATTGATATCAAGGGTAATCTCACAAGCATCGCCCCATGATGTATACACTCCTTCTTCAACCATACAACGCACCTCAACTACGTAGGCTTCACCATTGATCATGGCCATATCTTCATCAATCGATAAATATGCATCGGTAGTTATGAAGGTTTGATCAAATCCATTGCCTGTGATGTGCCATTCATATGTCAAAGCATTCTCAATCAGACTAGCTTCTACGCTGCTGTTCCAAGATGTGATCGTTGATCCGCAGTCTTCGGAGGTAAGGGAAGTTGTACCGAGTACTTGTTCGGTTCCAATAGAACACACGTCACCATATGGTCCCCAAGTGCCATCAACCAACGCTTTTACCACCACTACTAAATCCATGTTATTTTGGATACCAGAGGCTTGTGAGAGATAAAATTGAGGTCCAATAGTATATTCTTCAGCAACAATTTGTCCTATGACCGAAGCAAATTTCCATTGATACATTTCTGCTCCTGACACAGTTTCACAAGTGATTACAGATGTCAATGCTAGGCCTGTTGCTCCGCAATCGGTATCAATCAAACGGGTAGTTGGTGTTTCAATTTCGCAATCATAAGGAATAGTCACATTCAAGTTTAGCGCACATCCATTGATGTCTGCTACGCTTACAAAATAGTCGCCTGAAGAAAGTCCCGATGCAGTAAATGTAATCGTGCCATCTCCCCAGATCACTACGTAGTCTCCATTACCTCCATCTACATCTACTGTTGCACTGCCATCATTGCCTGCGCATGTTTCAGGAGAATTTAAAACTACACTAGCTACGACCATAGAAGGTTGTTCTACGATAAAGCTTTCTACATCAGTGCATCCATTCGCGTCTGTAGCTGTTACGATGTACGTACCTGCTGCCAACCCAGAAGTGATAGTGCCTGTCATACCGTTGCTCCAGCTGTAGTTGATGGCTCCTGTTCCCCCTGTTGCTGACGCACTGGCTGTTCCATCGTTATAGGCATAGCAAGAGGCATCTGAATGAAACACCGATACACTTACCGGACTTGGCTGAGAAATGGTGAAACTTTGAGTAGCACTGCAACCGTTGGCATCGGATACTTGAACGGTATACGAACCCGCGCTTAGGTTACTAATTGCTGCGCCAGTCATACCATTACTCCAAGAATAAGTTTTTGTGCCGGTTCCACCGGTCGCGTTCAAAGTAATAGCGCCATTGTTGTCTCCACTGCATGACACGTTGTTGATTGTGCTTGAAATGGAAAGGGCAGATGGTGCTGTTAAACTTCCAATGCCTGATCCTATACAGCCCTGGGCATCCGTAACGGTCAATGTATATGAACCAGCGCCTAAGCCGCTGATATTAGCGGTTGTTTGTCCATTGTTCCAACTGTATTGATACGGTGAATTTCCGCCTGTAACTGCTGCTGTAAATGAACCATTGGTGCTTCCGTTGCATGTCGGATTGCTGGAGGTCAAGGTCACTGTTGGAGGAGCAGTCACTGTGATACAATTGTTGCATGTATAGGTATTTGACCCAAAATCATTGCTAACGGTAAGGGTCACGCTATAAGTACCAGCGGTGTTGTAGGCGATGTTGCTCGGATTTGCTTGAGATGAAACAGCGGTGGCCGCTCCCGGGAAGGTCCAACTATAACTTGTCGGGCCATTGGCTCCGGTATAAGTGAAGTTGACAGAACTATTGCGGCAAATTAAATTGTCGTTGACCGTAAACGTGGCGGTTGGTGCGCTACCTGCAGGTGCACCTGTTACACAAAATGGATTGGTGGATACCGCTCCCCAATTTCCTTGTTGATGCACTACTTGTGTTCCTTCATCATCATACAAATTGAATTGACCATTGGTGAATCCCATACCGTCTCCGTAAGCATCATAGAATACGAGATCATAGCAACCATCCGGCAAACACAAGGATTCTGTATAAATCGTTCCTTGTGCATTATTGGAATAAGGACCACCAACATCCATTTGATTGCCTTCTTCGTCGAGTATCGCCCAGGTCGTTTCAGCACCGAAATAATCGACTTGAACACTCAATGACATGGTTGATCCAGTGGTCACAATGAATGATGAAGTAGATTGATTGTTTGCTGAATTTTCATCGGATAAATTATTTGGATTACTTGTAAATGCATAGAAAATGTGATTTCCCAACGATGTGGTAATCGCGGGCAACGTAATCGAACTGCTTGAACCTGACGATATGTTGCCTGTCCAGCTATATGTTGTATTGCCAACTCCATCGACATTGTAATTAATCGTTACCGAAGTCAACGATGCACTTCCGAAATTGGTCAAGGTAACTTGCGGGATATACGAAGTATTGCAAGAAGTTCCCGTTGGAGCGAGCACTGCTGTAATGCCGGCATCGCGAGTATAAACAGGCATGCATCCCAAGCTGGTAATCAAACTTGCACGTTGTGTTTCTAGAGTTGTGCGCATGCGGGTCTTTTGTCCTTCGCTAAACATATCTTGGCAAGTCTGCGAAGTATAATCAAGATAGTTGGCCACTTGCTGAGTACCGCTGCATGCAGGTGAGCTGCAAGACGTACTCAAAATGGTTACAGGGGTATCGCATACACGGTCGCCTGCTGTCGCGCAGTTTGTTTCTGCGCCGCACGTTGTTGTTTCATGAAATGTATGATATAAACCCAAACAGTGTCCCATTTCGTGGGTCAATGTCCGGTTCAGGTTGGTGTAGGATTTTAAGTTTCCTACTGTACCGAATGCGTTATGAAGAATAACAATACCATCAATAGGGCTATTTACCGGGAAATAAGCATATCCTTGAACACCGCTTCCAGCGTCATTATTTTCAATTTCATTGACAATCCAAATATTGATATACTGATCGCGTGGCCAAGTGCTGAGTGCTTTTACCGAAGCTTCATCAGCGCCTGCAGATCCCGAAGACTCAATTCCCTGATCGGCATATAGAGCAACTGAACTACCATTTACACGGTTAATACCAGTGGAAGGTTGTCCTGAAGGATTGCGACTAGCTAAGCAAAATTCGATACCGATATCTACACCGGCACCGTCGCCATTTGTACCGGCAACTTTTCGAAAGTCATCATTCAATGCATTGATGGCTGAGAAGATTTGTTCGTCGGTAATGTTTGATCCCATTCCGTAAGCTTCTCCTTCGTGGATAACGTGCACCACAACAGGAAGAACGTACACTTCATTGGTTCGTTCATAGCTTGGAACTTCCATCTGCTGCAAATACGCTTGCTCCAATTGAAAAAGACTTCGCGCAAACATGGGGTCATGGGCAGCTAAACTGTCGTTCTTGTGATCCGATCCGCAGGTATGCGTGATGGTTTGTGCATTGGCAAAATTTGCCAACAATGCCGTAAAGAGGAGTACGGTAATTTTCCACTTAGTCAACGCTTTCATTTCCTTGTCGCTTGCTTTTTTTGGATAGGGTTGGAGAGCAAGCAGCCTTTTATACCGCATCCCCGCCTTTTTGGTTACATGCGTTATTCTTGAGAATTTTATGGTTATATGAATCAAAATGCTCACTTTTGTGCCCACATTTAATGACAATGAAAGAAGTTTATATCGTATCCGCTGTCCGCACTCCAATGGGGAGTTTCGGTGGGGCATTGACCTCAGTATCAGCC
>JBMOFW010000196.1:0-5008 GCA_049318685.1 Flavobacteriales bacterium | reverse complement strand
ACTTGCGGTAGCCCAAAAGGTCTATGAAAACGTCCATTTGATAACGCTGTCTGTATTCGAGCGCAATGTCCATCACACGAATCACCGCTTCGATATCGTCGGCATTGACGTGGAAAATGGGGCATAGCGTTGTTTTGGCCACATCTGTGCAATAGATCGATGAACGTGCATCGAGGTAATTGGTGGTAAAGCCCACCTGGTTGTTGGTCACAATATGAATGGTTCCGCCTGTTTTATATCCATCGAGTAAGGCCATTTGTACCACTTCATAAACGATACCTTGACCGGCAACCGCGGCGTCTCCATGCACCAAAATCGGTACAATCGTATGATAATCGTTGAGGTAGTGATCTACTTTAGCGCGTGTTAAGCCTTCTACCACTGGATTCACCGCCTCAAGATGCGACGGGTTAGGGCAAAGGGTAACGTGCACATCTTTACCATTTACGCTGATATCACGTGAATAGCCAAGGTGATATTTAACGTCACCATCGAAATTTTCATCATCATAGGCTACTCCACCAAACTCTTGGAAGATTTGCTCTTCTGGCTTGCCGAGAATGTTGGAAAGCACATTCAAACGGCCGCGGTGCGCCATGCCGATCACATATTCTTTTACGCCTTTATCGGCTCCTTTGCGCACCACATAGTCCATCGCCGGAATCAAGGCTTCGCATCCCTCTACCGAGAAGCGTTTTTGACCGACAAATTTCTTGTGGATATATTGTTCGAAAAGTGAAGCATAGCTCGACATTTCGAAAATCGCTTTCTTTTCTTCTGTTGAAAATTCGGGTTTCTTAACGGCCTCGATTCGTTCTCGCAACCATGAAACGCGCTCCGGATCACGGATGTATTGATATTCTACTCCAATACTTTGGCAATATGAATTTTCGAGGTGCGCAACAATGTCTTTCAACTTAGCGTCACCAAGACCGATTTCTGTTCCGGCGTGGAATACGGTTTCTAGGTCTGTTTTTGAAAGACCAAAATTTTCAATATCAAGCGTTGGGCTGTATTTGCGGCGTTCACGAACCGGATTGGTTTTAGTGAACAGGTGCCCGCGCTGGCGGTAGCTATTTATTAAGTTAATGACTCTGAATTCCTTTTGCAAAGTCTCTGCGCCGGCAACGCTTAGGGCGTCTCCGCCGGGCATTATAGGGTATTCATTCTTCTGAAAATCAAATCCTTCGAAGAATCTCGCCCAAGAAATATCGACAGAAGACGGATCTTGCTTGTACTGTTGGTAAAGCGCGTCAATAGCGCTTACATCTGTATTGCTGAGGTATGAAAAAGAATCCATGTATGCTCTTAATGTCTGGCAAAGTTAGTGTACAATGATTGTTTAGGAAAAGGTTTTCCGCAACCAAACCTTTTGCGCTTCTCTTTTTAGAATCATTCGTGCTAATGTTTCAGCAGAATCGCCCTGTATCGCTTGGTGCAGCTCGGTTTTGGCTTTGCGCTCTTGAATGTCGATGCGATACAAAATCGCTCCAAGATGTGAAGGCTGTTCTGTGATAATGACTTTAATCCAATCCAGTGTGAGATTATAGAGAATTTGACCATTCAAAATGCTCGGCAAGTCACCGCAATCGAGAAAGGGATTGAAATCTTTTTTTAACTGCAAAAACGTTTCGCGATACAATTCCTGATAATCGATTTCAGGCGCATTTTCGGGGAATATGATTAGCGAATCATCCAAATTGATTAGTGTTGTCGTCCAATGAGCGTTTCAGCAAAATCGTAGATTGGTTTTTTCCGCTCTGAGTCGACTTTGATGGCATCCAACTCGGACAGCGCTCTATCGTGATAATCCATCACTTTTTCCTTCAAAGCAATATCCACTTCGAGTTTGGAGAATATGGCTTTAATCGCTTTTACTTTTTCGGTGGGATCTTTTGGTCGTTTTCCGATCCAATATTTCAGCACTTCGGCGTCTTCTCCTTCGGCTCGTTCGATGGCTTTAATCAACAAATAGGTCTTTTTATCTGAAATAATATCGCCAGCTTCTTGCTTACCTACTTTGGTTTGGTCGCCAAATACATCCAGATAATCATCAAGCAATTGAAATGCGAGGCCGCTATATTCACCAATGCGATACATTCGATCTGCATTGAGACTATCTGCTCCACCAATGATGGCGCCTATTTTCATCGCTCCGGCCAACAGCACGGATGTTTTCAATCGAATCATTTCTATGTATTCGTTCAACGTAACATCCATGCGCTTCTCAAAGTCCATGTCCAATTGCTGGCCTTCACATACCTCGATTGCGGTCTTATTGAAAAGATCGTATACTTCTAAAAATTTTTCGGGATTGGTTTTGCGAAGCAATTGATAGCTTTGAATCATCATGGCGTCGCCGCTGAGAATGGCCACGCTTGAATTCCATTTTTCATGCACTGTGGCTTTGCCGCGGCGAAGCGGTGCCTCATCCATGATGTCGTCATGCATCAAGGTGAAATTGTGAAATATCTCTACCGCAATGGCAGGATAAACGGCATCGTCGATTTCATCAGTGAAAACTTGTGCTGAAAGAATAGACAGCGCTGGACGCAATCGCTTGCCACCAAGAGATAAAATATAATTGACCGGCTGATAAATACCCGCCGAGCCATTCTTTCGGCAAAAACCGTCTATTTTTTTTTGAACTAATTCTTGAACTTCGACAATACTGAGCATGACTTATTTTTCTCCTTTCAGCTGTTCGAGCATGTACTTGCCATAACCGCTATTGATTAATGGAACAGCGGCTGCACGCAATTGTTCATCATCAATGAAGCCCATGCGCCAAGCAATTTCTTCAATACATCCGATCTTCAATCCTTGTCGTTCTTCAATCACTTGAACATATTGTCCGGCTTGCATGAGCGAAGCAAATGTTCCAGTATCCAGCCAAGCTGTACCTCGGTCCATTTTCTGTACTTTGAGTTTACCTTGTTCCAAATACACTTTATTCACATCGGTAATCTCATATTCGCCGCGAGCGCTAGGCTTGAGGTTCTTGGCAATTTCTACCACACTATTGTCGTAAAAATAAAGTCCCGGTACGGCGTAATTCGATTTCGGTTCTTTCGGTTTTTCTTCGATCGAAATGGCGTTGTTATTGGCGTCAAATTCAACTACGCCATAACGCTGTGGATCGGTCACGTGGTAGGCATAAACCAAACCTCCTTCGATGTCGGTATTTTCACGAAGGATTTTGCCAAATCCTTTACCGTAGAAAATATTATCACCAAGCACGAGCGCAACTTTATCATTTCCGATGAATTCTTCGCCGAGTACAAAGGCTTGCGCGAGTCCATTCGGAACTTCTTGTACTTTGTAAGTGAACTTACAACCGATTCGACTTCCATCGCCCAGCAGCTTTTGAAAGCCCGGTAGATCATGGGGTGTAGAAATAATCAGAATTTCACGTATTCCGGCAAGCATTAGCGTACTCAAAGGGTAGTACACCATAGGTTTGTCGTACACTGGCATCAGCTGCTTGCTAACAGCCAATGTCAAAGGGGAGAGGCGAGTGCCGCTCCCACCGGCGAGAATGATACCTTTCATTATTCTTCAAGTTGTATGGTCCAGTCTTCATAATACAGATCATCTTCTTCATCCATGATCTGAAAAAAGGGCTCCTGAAACGCTTTGGTGGTAATGCTGCGTTGGAATGACATCAACAGCGCCGGCAATACAATCAAATTCGTGAACATGGCCACAAGCAAGGTCACCGCAGTTAATACTCCCAGTGCTCGCGTGCCTTCAAATTCGGACGCTGCAAAGCAGCCAAATCCAAAGAGCAACACCAACGACGTATACACCATGCTTGCTCCTGTTTCACGAATGGCCAATAATGCACTCTCCTTGATCTTCCAATTGTGAATCTTCAACTCCTGTCTGTATTTCGCCAGATAGTGAATAGTATTGTCTACAGTGATACCCAGAGCTATACTAAATACCAATATGGTTGACGGCTTGAGCGGAATATTTGCAAGGCCCATAATGCCTGCCGTCATGATCTGTGGAATGATATTCGGCACAAATGATATAATCACCATGCGCGCACTCCAAAACATGAAGGCCATAAGCAAGGATATAATGCCGATACCAAAGAGCAAACTGCTAAACAAGTCACCCAGCAAATAATTGGTTCCTTCTAAGAAAATTATACTCGTTCCGGTAATGGTCACATCGTATTTTTCGGGAGGGAAAATGCTATCGATTTTTGGCTTGATGTCGTTCATCAAGCGGTCCATATCTTTGGTGCCAATATCCGCTACTTGAGCGGTAACACGTGTCATCGTTTTCGTACTATCTAAAAACGATTTTTCCAAACCCCTCGAATTGTATTCGTCTTGCTGCAAGTAAGGCCCGATAAAGCTTTGCTCATTGCGCGTTATCAAGGTGTAGTACTCGGGATCACCTCCATAGAAGGCTTGTTTTATGAATTTGCCTGCGTCGGCTATGGACAATGTTTTGGAAAAAGGATGAATCGCTGTATCGCCAATATTCAATTTGTAGTCTTGCAATAAAATTTGAAGCTCTTCAATGCGTGCCAGATTTTTATCTTTCGTGATTTGACCTTTTTTCTTCCCATCAATCATGATTTCAAATGGCATCACGCCGCGGAAATTCGACTCAAACCACTTTAAATCCGTGATGACACGATCCTCGTCGGGTAAGTCATCGACTATGTTCCCCGTAGTGTGTATCCAAGAAATTCCATAAATGCCAAGACCTACCAGAACAATCGTGGTGAGATAAACCTTCTTGCGATGATACGTTACCAAGCGCACCAAAAAATCAAGCATTTTCTCCAACCACGGAGAATTTAAATGCCCCAAGTGTTTTTCGGTGGGTGGAGGCAAAAAGCTGTATATTATGGGGAATATCAAAAGCGATAACAAAAAGACAGCCATGCTGTTGATTGTCGCAATCACACCGAAATGTTTCAGAATATCCGTTGAGGTAAAAATAAACGTGGCAAATCCAACGGCCGTAGTAGCATTGATCATAAAAG
>JBMOFW010000195.1:0-5015 GCA_049318685.1 Flavobacteriales bacterium | reverse complement strand
GCAACTACTTCGGTTTCCAATTGGGTGATGGTGCAAACAACTACAACGGTGCTGAAAACGGCTTCGGTGGATGGTTTACCTACAACGGTACATTGGTGGTAAACTCTACCAATAATGCTAACCCAACGGTAACCAACATCAATGGTGGTGGTGACTTGGCCTTCGAATTGGATTGCTGTCCTGATTACAGTGTAGTACGCCAATGGGTAGCTACCGATTGTTCAGGCAATGTGAGCACCTGTGTTCAAACAATCACATTCGAAAACCTCGATGGATCAATCGATTCACAAATGCCGGAAGCGACATTGATTTTGAATGAAGACGATGGTATGGCTACTGTAAGTCCTAATCCAGCTGTTGAGCATGCTGTATTTGCATTCAAGTCTGCACTCAGCAGTCCAAAGGCTACTGTAGAATTGTATGATGTGGCCGGCAATCTTGTAGAAGTACTCTTCAACAACAAGATCGAACATGGATTGGAATACCGCATTTCACTCGATGTATCACGCGTGCCAAATGGGGTGTATTTCATCAAGTTCAACAATGGAACGGAAGTGGAAACAGAGAAGTTGATCATCCAAGACTAGAGCGTTAGGTAAATGCTAATAGAAAAGGCCGTCTCGAGAAATCGAGGCGGCTTTTTTGTTGCATGTCA
Organism: Flavobacteriales bacterium; assembly: GCA_049318685.1. Lineage (GTDB taxonomy): Bacteria > Bacteroidota > Bacteroidia > Flavobacteriales_D > Sanyastnellaceae > JAIXWP01. The sequence goes on along the minus strand of JBMOFW010000195.1, from coordinate 4,360 downwards.
ATGTTTTTTGCAGGGTAAACCTGTTAAGATTGGCGTTTTTTTTGGATTTTGGAAAAAATGAAATTGAACTACCTTTACCTCAAATCTGAATGTAAATGAGCACTCTGCGTGGATTACTTACTTTTTTAGCCCTTTTCCTTGGCGTTTCCAACGTTTTTGGATTCAGAGCTTATTTCGATTATCGTGTTTTCCATAACCCAGGTCAAGGCCCATACATCGAGTTCATGACTTCCTTCGAGGGAGCCACATTTGCCTTAGCACCGGCAGCTTCAGACGCGTCAAAGTTTCAATCGGCAGTGGAACTCACGTTGGTAGTGAGCCAAAATGCCGAAGTCAAAGACTTTCGAAAGGTGATGGTGGATGGTCCGCTCGTTGCTGCAAATCAACCCGCCGATTTTTTCTCTCTGGAGCGTTTTGCCTTGCCCAATGGCCGGTATACTCTGGAAATTGAAATTCGCGATACCAATGATCCCGCGGCCGATGTGGAGAAATTGGTGCAACAAATCACCATCGACAACCCAAACAATTTGCCCTTCATTTCTGACATTGAATTCATTTCTGCCTATTCAAAAACGGAAGAAGAGAATGCATTTTCAAAAAGTGGATACGACATTCTTCCATACATGAGTAGCTATTTTCCAAGTAGCGTTCCGAATATCGTATTCTATGCCGAGGTATACCATTCAACAATATATCCCGGAAAGGATGAGGCGTTCATCATTGTTACTACCGTCACAGATATGGTTGGTGTGGAAATTCCCGATACCAAACGTATCAAACGCGTCACTGGTAAAGATGCTATTCCGTTGATTTTAACCACAGATATTTCCAAAGTGCCAAGTGGAGAATACAAGTTGCGCGTCGAAGCATTTGATAAAAACAATACGTCCTTTATGGTGCGCGAGCGCAAATTTTCACGCAGTCTCATCCAAGAAATTCCCTTGAGTGAACAAAAGGTAAGTGCGGAGACGATCAATGCCAGTTTCGCATCACTCTATACCAATCGCGATAGTTTGGTAATGGTGTTGCAAAGCCATTTGCCGATTTCAAAGGCTCAAGAGCGAAACACCATTGACAATGTGGTGCCCACAGCTGATTTGGTCACGTTGCAAGGTTTCTTCTATACATTTTGGTATCGTCGCAATCCGGAGAATCCGGAAAAAGCATGGAAGGATTATGAAAAACAAGTCAAAGACGTTCAAGAGTTTTTTGGAACGCGCATAAAAAAAGGTTGGCAAACCGATCGCGGTCGTGTATATCTGCAGTATGGCGCCCCCAATACGCGTGTTACTCGTCCGAATGACCCGGATTATTGGCCTTTCGAGATTTGGCATTATTATGAAACCAATGACGGACTTCATGATCGCCGTTTTCTTTTCGTTAATACCACCTTGGCTCAGGATTATGAATTGCTTCACAGTGATGTGCCTCAAGAAACGAAAAATCAAGACTGGCCAAATCTCGTGCGCTCTCGAACAATGAATACGCCTTCTGAGGTCAATCGCAGCAGCAATTCACAATCAACGGATCCCTTTTTACAAGATGAGTTGATGCAATTGTGGTATACACCCCACTAACGCGTATTTTCGCGTCCTCAATTTCGAACCTTGAAAAGAGTCGGTGTAGCAATTCTCAATTGGAATGGTGAAAAATTCCTCAGGCAATTTTTGCCCGGAGTCGTTGCGCATAGCCGTGAGCTAGCCGACATATATGTGATTGACAATGCCTCTTCTGATGGATCGCTGGCCCTCCTAGAAAATGAATTCCCGGAAGTGAAGGTGATTAAACTGGCAAAAAATTATGGGTTTGCCGGTGGTTACAACAAGGGCTTAACGCAAATTCCAAATGAACTTTTCGTTTTGCTCAATAGCGATGTAGAAGTCACGCCCAATTGGATGGAGCCTGTGTTGACCTTTATGGATGCGCATTCGGATATGAAGGCTTGTCAACCTAAAATCTTAGATTTTCATCGAAAAGAATGGTTCGAATATGCCGGTGCTGCCGGAGGCTTTATTGACAAAGATGGTTTTGCTTTTTGCGCTGGACGGATGTTTTATGCTTTCGATAAAGATGAAAATCAATACAGCCAGAATGGAGAAGTCTTTTGGGCTTCGGGCGCTTCTCTCTTCATTTATCGCGATGCATACTTTGAAGTGGATGGTTTGGATGAGGACTTCTTCGCACACATGGAGGAAATCGATTTGTGTTGGCGATTAAAGAATAGGGGATATGCTATTGGAGCATGCCGTGAAAGTATTGTCTATCACTATGGCGGTGGAACGCTCGATCGCATGAATCCATACAAGACGTTTCTCAATTTCAGGAATAATTTATTCTTGATTATGAAAAATCACCGCGAATCTTCGGTGGCTTGGCGACTTATACGACGCATGATTTTAGATGGTCTAGCCGGCATTCGCTTCCTCACGGAAGGGAATTTCAAGTATTTATTTGCCGTGATTCACGCCCATTTTAGCTTTTATTATTCTTTTCCAAAAATGTATCGCCGTCGCAAATCATTGAAGGCGCAAGATGGTCAAATCAATCTCAAAGGGTTGTATACGGAAAGCATAATTAAAGCATTTTTTATACAGAAAATTCGTCACTTTCAACAACTCGATCAACGTTTCTTTGTAAAGTAATCTTTACTGAAAAACATGAATCGAATCTGGATGCGGTCGCCATTCATTAGAATTGGCTTGCCATTTATCTTCGGTATATTTCTAACGGTCTTCTTCAAATGGCATTGGCTTTTCCTTTCCATTTTAATGTTGATTGGAATCTGTTTTCTGTTGTTCATTGAACGAAGGAAAGTTTGGAAAGAACTTTCAGATCAATGGAAGTGGGGGATGTGTTTGGAAGTGGTGATGATCATCACCGGAGCTTGGATTTGCAGTATCACACGACCATTTATTCAGCCCCATCATTATTTGAAAACTAGAGAGCAAGATCAAGTGTATATTATTCAATTGCTCGATGTGCCTGTCGAAAATAAGTCGGGGCATAAAGTCACCGGAGAAGTGCTCTATGCCGGAACTTCAGAAGGTAGCTTGGAAAAACGATTTGGAAAAATAATGGTGTTTTTTCGAAAAGATTCGAGCGCGGCGTCACTGCTGGCCGATCAAGTCATCACCATTCGCGGTGCTATCGAACTCCCTGCTAAACCGCGCCATCCGATGGGGTTCGACTATGGGGCCTATTTGGAACGCAATGGAATTCACGGATTGATTAAAGTGGATACACACCAATGGAGACACGGTCCGGATATCGGTACTCAAAGCGTCAAAGGCACACTTATCAATTACCGCGAAAGGCTCATTGCTCAAATGAATGGTTTTGGCATCGCCGAGGCCGAACGTGGAGTATTGGCGGCGTTGGTATGGGGCAAAGCTTCCGAAATTGATGCGGAGATTATGACTGCCTATTCCCGAGCCGGAGTGGTGCACGTATTGGCTGTGTCAGGTTTGCATGTGGGTTTGGTCTATGCCCTCATGAGTCCATTGTTGAAATGGCTGATTCGAAGTCGCAGATGGGCGTGGCTCAAATTCGTATTGCCGGCTTCAGTGCTCTGGATTTATGCCGGACTCACGGGCTTTTCCCCATCGGTTCTGCGTGCCGCTGTCATGTTTTCATTCTTCATCGTCGCCGAAGAATTCAGCAAAACAAATGAGTCGTTCAATACGCTTTTTTCTTCCGCTTTTTTACTTCTCGTTTTCGATCCCATGATGCTTTTCAATATTGGCTTTCAACTATCCTATATCGCAGTTCTGGGTATAATGACTTTGCAACGACCAATTCTCGGACTGTATTATTCTCCCATAAAAGTCTTGAACGAAACATGGAAAATGATCGCCGTATCCATAGCGGCACAAATAATCACCATACCATTGACCTTGTATTATTTTCATCAATTCCCCACGTGGTTTTTGGTGGCCAATATTTTAGTCATCCCCATTTCTACCGTGATTCTGTATGCCGGTTTGTTTTTCTTCTCGATGTCGTGGTTTGAGCCATTGGCGTGGCTTTCAATCAATATAGCCAACAGTGCTACCAAGCTAATGAATGCCATCATTCTTATGATTGAAAAGTGGCCGCGGAGCTTGATTGAAATGATTCCGATGTCCGCTTTCCAGATGGTTCTATGCTACGGACTGATTTTTTTTCTCTTTCAATGGTGGGTGCGATCAAAAGCCAACGTGCTTTTCGGCATTTTGATCGTGTTCGGATGTATATTTTGTATATCTGCGATGCACTCGGTATTTATTGAGAAAGAAAGAATGACGATGCTCCATCTGATCGAAGGGAAGCTGGTGGTCAGTCAAGTTCGCGAGGGCAAGTTTTTAGCCTTCGCCGAAACGGA
>JBMOFW010000194.1:0-5018 GCA_049318685.1 Flavobacteriales bacterium | reverse complement strand
GGGAAAATGTCGATGAATTGATGGTTCATATTCTGCCTAAGCATCAAGAATCGTTTAAACAAAGTATTGTCGAAGCGGTGGTTAATTTTTCAGAATGGAAATATGAAGGCCAAATCATCTGTGGTAATGGGGCCATTAAATGGTTTGAAGGCCGCGCCATTCCTCGACTCAATGAAAACCGAATTGTCTTCAACGGGCTGCTAATCGACGCCACAGAGCGAAAAAAAATGGAAGCCAACTTCCATGAAACAACCATGATTGCCAAAGTAGGCGGTTGGGAATTCAATCCCATCAGTCATGAAATTCGCTTGAATCCGGTGACTATTAAATTATTGAAACTCGAAGGAGATCTCACCACTGATATTACTTCGATTCTCAAACTTTTGCCACAAAATTTAGAATTGCATCCGATTACTAGTCTTTTTCAGAACTGCTTACGCGAAGGCACCCCGTGGGAATATGATCTTTTGTTGACCCTTTCCAACGGAGAGCAGAAATGGTTTAAAACCACCGGAGAAGCCGAATTTAGAAATAACATTTGCTACCGAATTCATGGTATTTTGCAAGATATTGACGAAGAGAAAAAGGCCGATTTTGCCCTGAAACAAAACGAGGAGTATCTGCAAGCCATTTTCGACAACTCCTTAACGGCGATATTGGTTGCAGATGATAAAGGGAAATACAATAGGATTAATCAAGCCGCAGCGGACATGTTTGGATTCGATATTCATTCCGATGAAACATGGACTATTCGGCACATTCATGTACCCAATGCTGAAGAAACACGCCATCGCTATCAAGAGTTTCTTCGTATTGGTAAATCCAGCGGAGAATTCGAATTTTACGACAATGCGGGGAGAAAACGCACCGCCTTCTATCAGTCAGTTCGCATACGAGAAGACTTCAATGTGAGCATGCTCGTTGATGTAACTGATCAATTAGATATTCAAAACGAATTGCGCAAAACCTCGCTAATTGCGCGAGAAACCATCAATGGCGCAATTATTTGCGACAAGGAAGGGGAAATTGTTTGGGTCAATAAGGCCTTCGAACGCATTAGCGGATACAAGATGGAAGAAGTGTTGGGAAGAAGACCCGGCAGCGTGCTACAAGGCCCAAACTCCGATAAAGAAACCATCGCTTACATGTCTCGGCAACTTAAAAAACAAAAAGGATTTAAAGCCGAGATATTGAACTACCGAAAATCAGGACAAGAATATTGGGTGAGTGTGCAATGCCAACCACTGTTCAATGAAAAAGGAGAACTCGATGGCTATTTCGCCATGGAAACAGATATTTCAAAAGAAAAAACGGAAGAGCGACAATTGCGTCTTTTGGATACTGTAATTAAGAACGCCAATGACATTGTGGTCATCATGGAAGCCGAGTCCGTGGCTTATCCCGGATCGAAGGTGGTTTATGTTAATGATGCTTTCGAATATATCACCGGCTATTCAAAATCCGATGTTGTTGGGCGCGCTATCAATATTTTGCATGGATTCGAAACCGATGAAGATTCCAAAGTGATGGTGCAAACCGCTTTAGAAAACAGACAACCGATCGCGGTTGAGCAAATCAACTATCGCAAAACAGGAGAACGCTTTTGGATGAGTATGCACATAAGTCCCGTGTTTGATGATAAAGGACAAGTAACACATTGGATTTCGATACAACGTGATATTACCAAAGACAAAGAAGCTGAATTCGAACGTGAGCAGCTTATTCAAGAACTTTCTGATACCAATGCAGACCTCAAGCAATTTACCTACATCACATCGCATAACCTCCGAGCACCAATAACCAATTTATTGACGATTTCGGAATTGCTTGATGATGATGAGGCACGAGGCACAGCAAATAAAGAACTTGTAGAGGGTTTAAAGAAGTCAACCATTCATTTGAATGATACTTTGAATGACTTAATTAAAATTTTGCTTATCAAAGAGTCCAAGAATATTGAGCTTCAGCGCGTGGTGTTTTTCGATATTTTCGAAAAAGTGAAATCGTCGTTGCAAGTTCTTTTGGAATCATCTAAGGCAAAGATAATCACCGATTTTGATCAAGCCCCTTATGTGCTTTACTCACCAAGTTATATGGAAAGCATCCTGCTAAATCTTATTACGAATAGCATAAAATACGGTGCAGCAGACCGAACACCGGTTATACTCATATCTACCAAGCGAATTAACAACCATACGCAAATGTTATTCTCAGATAATGGGATTGGGATGGATATGAATCAGGTAAAAGGCCGCATCTTTGGTCTTTACCAACGCTTTCATAATCATCCTGAAAGTAAAGGCATTGGACTTTATCTCGTTCACTCACAAGTTACGGCTTTAGGTGGAACAATTCAGGTGAATTCAACGTTAAACGAAGGAACGACATTTCAGATTACTTTTAAAAACTAGTGGTGATGCTAAAAAAAATCCTATACATTGAGGACGATCCTGTAACAGCCATGCTGTTCAAAATGATTATTCGCAAAAATGAATTTAGTGAAACAGTGGATGTTTGTGAAGACGGAATGAAAGCGCTGGAGTATTTCCAAAAAATCAAAGACGAAAATATTGATCCTCCGCAAGTACTTTTTCTTGACCTGAATATGCCCGTGCTTACCGGATGGGAATTTCTGGATATCTTCAAAACAAGATATGCAGATGATTTTCAAAACCTAAAGATTCTTGTGGTTTCTTCATCAGTCGATCCGACGGATTTACAACTCGCCAACAAAAACCCCATGGTTATGGCTTTTTTATCCAAGCCAATTGACCGACAGAAATTGCAATCGCTCAAAACCAGCGAAGAATTCAAGGTATTCTTTCAGGAACTCCGCGCATAAAAATCTATGACCCTACTCCACTCCACTTGCTCCAAAATAGTATTGATTCTAGCCTGCTTCACTATCGGTATTGGTAATGCTCACGCGGGTGAGCTGAATATTCACCATCACGACAGTTTATTGCTATTTGTGCAAACACATCCTGACGATACTGCGAAAGTGAATGCTCTCATTCAATTGGCCACGTTTATATCTGCTACCTCCGATCAAAATTTGGCATATGCCACGCAGGCGATGGATATTTCAAAGAAATTGAACTATCGTCGAGGGGAAGCGGATGCTTTGCGGGTAACTTCGATGGGACTAAGTAAAAAAGGAAAATTTAATGAGTCCATTAAACTTCTCGAAGATGCCGCTTTAATTTATCGCGAAATAGGCGATCAAAAAGGACTTGGAAAGGCCTATAATAATATTGGCATCGATTTTTTTACGATGGGAGATTACAAAAAATCCTTGGAGTTCTTATTAAAATCGCTACAGATCCGTGAAAAATTAAATGATCCGAAAGAACTTTCCGCCAGCCTGAATAACATTGGTATGGTCTATACCAATCAAAAAGAATTCGATCTGTCCTTGGCTTATTATTTTCGCTCGTTAGCCATTGTAAAAGAACTCAACGATGATCTTGGCGCTGCTCAGGCATATAATAATATTGCCCTTGTTTATGAAGGCAAAAAAGAATTTGGAAAAGCGCTGGAGAATTATAATTTGTCGCTAACGATTTGCCTGAAAAACAATGAAAAATATGGAGAAGGCCTAGTTACATCCAATATTGCTGGGATTTATGGACAAACAGAGCAATACGACAAAGCCATCGAATATTACAATAAAGCATTGGAAATTCAATTAGAATTTGGAGATCCATCGCTCCTTATTTTTTCTTACAAAGGTCTTGCGAATGTTTATTTAGCTAAAGACAATTACCCCAAAGCTCAAGAATATGGGCATTTATGCAGAGACATGGCCAAATCCATCGGACACAAAGTAGTGATGCGGGAAATCGATGAAACAATGGCCCAGATGTATGAAGAAATGGGCGATTATAAAAAAGCACTATTTTATTATCAAGAATTTAAAACCTATAATGATAGTATTTCCAATGAAGAAAATAAATCAGAAATTGCTCGCATTGGTTTAAAATATGAGTACGATAAAAAACTTGAACTAAAAGAATCCGAACAAAAGAAGGCAGCAGAAATGTATGATAAAGATGTTGCTTACTACAATAAAATCCGTCTCGGTTTGATTGGTTTGGTGCTTCTGCTCCTTGGATTCGCTGTGTTCATGATTAATAATCGTAAACGACTCCTACTAGCTCGAAGAGAAGCCGAAAAGGCGAATGGATATAAATCAGAATTCTTGGCGAATATGAGTCATGAAATTCGCACTCCGCTTAACGCGGTTATTGGTTTTTCCGATCTGCTTTCTCAAACAAAATTAGAACCCTTCCAGGCCAATTATTCCAAAACAATCAAGCAAGCGGCCGACTCGCTTTTGAACTTAGTGAATGATGTATTGGACTTTTCCAAAATTGAAGCCGGAAAAATGGAGCTTGATCCACGACCGGCCGATTTGCGCCAAACCATCGATTATACATTTTCAATTACGCGATATCCGGCGTCACAGAAGCAATTGGGAGTGCATCTCACATTGGGAGAATCGGTACCACAAACGGTAACTATTGACAACAATAGACTAAAACAAATTTTAATTAATCTCCTCAACAATGGCATCAAGTTTACTCAAAAAGGAGAAGTACGTTTGAAAGTAGAGCGTATTGCTGATATTAGTGAACATGAAGCCATATTCCGATTCAGTGTTTCTGATACCGGAATAGGTATAGAAAAAGCGAATCAGCAAAAAATCTTTGACGCTTTTGAACAAGAGGATAGCAGCACAGCGCGCCAATTTGGTGGCACCGGCTTGGGGCTAGCCATTTGCAATAAATTGTTGCTGTTGATGGATAGCAAATTGCAATTGACTAGCGAAGTGGGTGTAGGAAGTACTTTTTATTTTGATTTAAAATTGACATACAGCAATGAAATCCTAATCCCCGCGAAAAACACATTGCCTCGTGAAGTTTCGGAAGAAATAAGCCAACGCGAATGGACAATTATAATCGCAGAAGACAACCCGGTGAATAATTTATTGACCACCACCATTCTCAAAAACATGT
>JBMOFW010000193.1:0-5022 GCA_049318685.1 Flavobacteriales bacterium | reverse complement strand
TTATTAATTGTACTTAAATCCAATAGACAGCATAGAAGAAATTACTGTGTTGTCTATTTTAGTCTTGTCCACCAATCGCGGATCATATAACCAATACCATTCGCTGTCTTTTCTATAATTCAAGGCAAAATCAACAAAGAAATTATTCTTGCGGTATCCTACCCCACCAGTATATGTCAAAATCGGTGTTGTTTCTGATGCTCCTTGCACAAAAGGACTCTGCTGATAAATTACCCCACCGCGCAATCGAAATGATTCAGCCAATCGAAACTCTGCACCAATCTTGGCCTTATGAATCGCTTCATTCTCGGCGGCATAATTATAATCCGAACTCAATCCAGAGCTTGACATCCGAATGCGCGAATAATTGGTGTATTCATAATCAGCGCTAATAACACCCACTTTGCCCATAACAAAAGCGGCATTGACCATCCATTTGGCCGGAGTGCGCACATTGTAGTTGCTAATCAAATCCTCTGAAACTTCATCGTATCGATCACCATCTACAAATTGAGAATAAATGGAGGTATTGTAAGACTCGCTAATGACCAATTTCGTTCTACTTTGAAATGCCGCGCCCACTCTCAACCAATCCGTAGGGCGATACAACGCACCTAATCTCAAGTTGACTCCATTTCCACCGGCGTACAAATCTTCTTTGTAGGTAAAATTGTTCAGCACCGTAGATTCGGTAAAGGTTTCAGAATACGTGCTGTATTCTTGAAAAGAAATACTTTGAAATCCTATTGTGGCTCCTAAGTAGAGTTGCTCTTGAATCGCCGCTCCAAATGCCATGGTCGTTTCAAAATGGCGACCTCTGCGCTGAATATTTTTTGATTGTTTGATCCCATTGCCATATGCTACCGGAACATAGGTATTATTCAGTGTATCCAATGGGTCAATCAAATACGCATCCCAAGCCAATCCGGCACCAAAAGGAAAATAATCGCGTACTTCATCATACGGTACACCATTAGCTTGGCGGGCAAACACATCCAACAAGGTCGTTCCGTTTACAGTACCGTTGATCTGAATGTTTTGATTAAAATTGGTCAGTGTTCCCAAGCCAATACCGATAAAAGTACGAACATCGCCTTCATGTTCTTTAGTGGCTACATAACCAAAGCTGGGCAAATACAATCGTGATCGATCGGTATCCGAAGTTTCTCCGGCATACGAAGCCGATGTTCCTTTGTACCAATGACCGAGCGTCAATTCGGCCGCATTGCGTTTGTAGACGGCTAAACCTGCCGGATTATTCCAAAACGCTGAATGATCAGCACCTAGCGCTCCAAAGGCGCCACCCATACCCAGAGAACGCGCTGTTCCCGGTGTGCCATTCCACGAATAGCGCAAAGCATCCGTTTCATTTTGGGCGTATGTATTAATTTGAGACAAGAGTATTGCACCTGCAATCGCAGTTGTCATCCACAAAGATTTTTTCATAGCATGTGAAATTGAGGTGAATACGATTAACGACGGCGTGATCCTCCAGAACTACCACCGGAACTTCCGCCTCCTGAACGACTACCGCCCGAGCTGCTGCCACCGCCAGATGAACGGCCACTGCCCGAACCTCCGCCTGAACGTCCAACACTTCCACCACCGGAATTACCTCCGGAACGACCACCAGAGTCGCGGCTTTCATAAGCAGGCTTCGATTCTTTTGGACGTGATTCTGTACCTTGTCTTTCTGGTTGTGAATTGGTATTGCCTTTATTCACTTCACGTCCCGTATTGCCACCTTTGGAAGTATTAGATCCGGTTGTGTTAGACTCGCGACCACCATTTGATTGCGAGGCGTTTCCGTTGGTATATTCTGCCGGACGTTTCGCATTCGTCATACGCTCCTTCATTGATTCACCCTTGTCGCGAGCTACCGTGGTATTGGTCTCTCGATCTACGATGAGCGGCTTGTAGATATTTCTGCCTGTAAACAATGCCCCGTTGTCATAGGTACTATTGTTGGAATTATTCACGGCCAAAGAAGGACGGTGACCATGAATCACATTGCCACCGGTCGATTCACCGTACCATCCGCCGTAATAGTTATTCCAACCATTATTATAACCACCGTAGTAAGGATTTCCCCAACCGTAGTAAGGGTTTGCCCAATAACTATAAGAAGGATAAAAACCATTGTAATAATAAGGGCTCGCCCAACCATAGCTGTACGACCATCCCCAGCCGTTGTTGTTCCAGAAAGGATCATAACACCAACTGCCTGCCCAAAAAGGCGAATATGACATTCTCCAACCGAATACAGGATCCCACATCATGCGGGCGCCGCTGCTCCAATAGGGCGAAATACCGTAATTGTTGTCGTCGTAATAATTGACGTCACCATAATAATTGTTGACAGTTGATCCGTCTTGATTAGTTTGATTGGCATCTCCGGAATAATAGTCTTCTTCTTCGACGGTCGTTGAACTTGGAGATGATGTTGAGTTAGTAGAGGATGGAGTCGATGGTTTCTGAACGTCCGAAATGAAGGTCTCTCCTTTTTGGTAATAGACTTCATCATCTTCGTAAACCGAAGCCGTGACTCCCTGAGAACGATTGCAGGATGTTCCCAGCGCAATGAAGGTAAGAGCGGTGCAAAAAAGCAAAATAGATCTCATTGCAATTTTTTTTTAGGTGAATAAGCAGGAACTAATCAAAAGTACGGAAAAAATTTCACCTACTTTTGACATTCGAAAAATCTCAACAATCATACCAATAAGAAATGGCGGAAAAGCTAACTTCCCGTTCGACGGATTACTCAAAATGGTACAACGAACTCGTTGTCATGGCCGACCTGGCGCAGCATAGTGATGTGAAAGGATGCATGGTCATCAAACCCTATGGCTATGCTATTTGGGAAAAAATGAAAGATGCGCTAGACAAAATGTTTAAAGACACTGGTCACCAAAACGCTTACTTCCCGCTTTTTATCCCAAAATCGTATCTCAGTAAGGAGGCCGCTCACGTTGAAGGCTTTGCCAAAGAATGTGCCGTTGTCACCCACTATCGACTCAAAACCGAAAATGGCAGTGTTGTCGTAGATCCGGATGCAAAGCTTGAAGAAGAATTGATTGTTCGACCAACTTCAGAGACGATTATTTGGAACACCTACAAAGGTTGGATTCAATCTTATCGCGATCTGCCTATTCTCATCAACCAATGGGCTAACGTGGTGCGTTGGGAAATGCGTACTCGTTTATTTTTACGCACTGCAGAATTCTTGTGGCAAGAAGGCCATACAGCGCACGCCACATCACAAGAAGCGATTCAAGAAGCCGAACGCATGCTCGATGTGTATGAAACATTCGCCCACAATTGGATGGCCATGCCCGTGATCAAAGGCCGCAAATCAGAGAGTGAGCGTTTTGCCGGAGCCGTAGACACGCTGTGTATCGAAGCGTTGATGCAGGACGGTAAAGCACTTCAAGCAGGAACATCACACTTTTTAGGTCAAAACTTTGCGAAGGCTTTTGATGTGAAATTTGCCTCGAAAGAAGGCGTGAATGATTATGTGTGGGCTACATCTTGGGGAGTTTCTACTCGTTTGATGGGCGCATTGATCATGACGCACTCCGACGACAAAGGCTTGCGCCTCCCTCCTATGCTCGCGCCTATCCACGTGGTGATTGTTCCGATTTACAAAGGTCTTGAGCAATTGGACGAAATTGAAGCTCGAATGAAGCCATTGATGGCCGAATTAAAAGCCCTTGGTTACACCGTGAAGTTTGATGGCGATGACAGCAAGCGTTCGGGTTGGAAATTTGCAGAGTATGAATTGAAAGGCGTTCCAGTGCGTTTGGCGGTAGGCCCCAAAGACCTTGAAAATGGCACTGTGGAGTGCGTGCGACGTGATACCGGTGAAAAATCGGTCATTGCCTTAGAAGGATCAGCTCAACACATTGATCAGCTGCTCAATGATATTCAACAAAACCTATTCAACGAAGCGTTGAAGCATCGCGAAGAGCACATCACCAAAGTGGATAGCTATGAAGAATTCAAAACATTGCTCGACAGCAAGGGCGGCTTCTTCTTGGCGCATTGGGATGGCACAGCAGAGACAGAAGAAAAAGTGAAGAATGAAACAAAAGCTACTATTCGTTGTATTCCATTTGATAGTCCGGAGGAAGATGGAGTGTGTATGGTCACCGGAAAACCAAGTAAGCGTCGCGTGCTTTTCGCTCGCGCCTATTAATTCCTAGCGTATGACAGCTCAAGAAGCCATTGACAAATTATTAAAGGAAAAAAGCATTCTCAAGCAGGATGTTTTTTACGGCACCATAGAAGCCTTTCAGGATTTGAAAGAAGTCTTGAAAGAGACCGTATCAGAAATCAAATCGAAGTTTAACGATGCCGACAGGCGCGTTGAGTTTTACTACAAAGACCGCGGCGATTTTCAAGCCGAGATCAAAGTAGCTGGCGACATTCTGATATTTCAGATGCACACCAACGTGTTTCAATTTGATGAGGAACATTCGTTATGGCGCAGTGGCTACTTCAAAGATCATCCGGAAAACAGTTATGTAGGTATTATCAATGTCTACAACTTTTTGGCCGATTCGATCAAGTATCAGCGCACGATGGACGTTGGCTATATGATTTGTCGCATTTTCGTGAATCGCGAACGTCACTTTCTCGTGCAGGGCAAGCGTCAATTGGGATTTCTGTTCAACGACATGATCAATTCCAAGTTGGACAGAGAAGCGTTGAAAAATGTGGTCGAGAGTACCATTTTGTACACACTCGATTTTGATCTATTGACACCACCGTATGAAAATTTGCAAGAGATTACGGTAGAGCAGATTCAGAGCATCTCTCAAAGCCATACGATGGCAACAGGCAAGCGCTTGGGCTTTCAGTTTGGCTTAGAAGACGGTCATATGTAGCAGTTGAAACTGAGCCTATTTTGATAGGTTTAGGCGCTGTAAAGATTTTTTTTTGCAAAAAACTTGCAAGTATTGATCGTCTTAGTATATTTGCACCCGCTTTCGAGCACGGCCCGTTCGTCTAGGGGTCAGGACA
>JBMOFW010000192.1:0-5047 GCA_049318685.1 Flavobacteriales bacterium | reverse complement strand
TTCTTTTTTACTTTGCGGTCGACTTAATCGACCTAGACCATTATGCATATCGCTATAGCAGGAAATATTGGATCCGGCAAGACCACTCTCACCACCTTGCTCGCCAAACATTACAAGTACCAACCACACTTTGAGGAGGTGGATGATAATCCATATCTAATCGACTTTTATAAGGATATGCAGCGTTGGTCATTCAATCTTCAGGTTTTCTTCTTGAAAAGCCGATTCCGCCAATTGATCGAAATGAAAAAGAGCGGGAAGAAAATTGTGCAAGATCGCACCATTTACGAGGACGCATTCATTTTTGCGCCCAATTTGCATTCGATGGGGCTCATGACTACACGTGACTTTGAAAACTATGCGGATTTATTTGGCGTAATGGATGAGTTTATTACTCCCCCCGATTTGTTGATTTATTTGCGCGCTTCCGTGCCTGCCCTAGTAGAGAATATTCAAAAGCGTGGACGTGAATACGAAGAAGCTATTCGTTTGGATTATCTCACCCGATTGAATGAACGATATGAAGCGTGGATTAGCACGTACAACAAAGGAAAATTATTGGTCATTGATATTGACGACAACAAATTCCACGAAAAACCAGAAGACTTGGGTCGAATCATTACGGGAATTGATGCTCAATTGAACGGATTATTCAAATAAACAATCGTCATCTATTCATAAAAAAAGCCTCTCAAATGAGAGGCTTTTTTATGGCTTATCGTTGCGTATTATTTAGTTGCTTTCAAATCAAAAGTCACCAAAAATACATCGTCAATCATTTTATCCCCTAGATCAGTAAAGAACTGACCAGAACCGTATTTTATACCATATTGAGTGCGATCAACGGAAATCGAACCACTGACATTTAATCCTTTGTCCCCATTCGGAACGACGATTGCATTGGCCTTCACTTCCTTAGTTATTCCCTTGATTGTTAAATCGCCCACCACATCAAACTGATGCTTATTGATGGCGGTAGCACTTTTAAATTTGAAAGTAGCTTCTGGAAATTTAGAAGAACCAAAGAAGTCGTCCGATTTCAAATGACCTTCAAGTTCAGTTTTTCCTTCACCTGACAAATCTGAATCTACAATCGAAGTCATATCAATCACGATGACGCCAGTTTTAATAGAGCCACCAGCCAATTCAACATTCCCTGATTTCACATTCACTACACCATTGTGTTGACCAGTAACCTTTTTGCCGAACCATTTCATCGATGAAGAAGCTGCGCTTACTGTATATGCACCATCTGAAGCCGCAGGCAAATTCAAACCTTGAGCAGCATCCATTTTATTGATAGAAAAATGAGACGTGTCCATGCCAGAGCGTGCAGCCACTAAACAGCTTTGATAGTCCGCCTCAAACTTTGCATCCGCAGTGCGCTTTTCATCACACTTCTTTAATGCTTCAGCATTGGGAGCTTTCGCAATTTTTTCGTTGGCACAACCACAAGCGTCTAGATCGACCACTTGTTGATTCTTCTCTCCGCAAGAAGAAAACAGCGCCATTACTGTCCCAAGAACTAGAATTGAAGAAATCGCTCTCATATTATAATCCATTAATTTTTGAGAATACAGCTAATTCCTCAGGAGACAATCGGCGTTCCATGATTTCGGTGGTCAATGAGTTTGTTGGATCCTTGTCAATGTACTTCAAACGTGTCACTTTAGCAATGTTACGTGCAGAGTCGATTATGTCAAAATTGTAAATTACTGTTGTTCCTTCGTAGCTTTCTTTGATCGAAAATTGGTTAGATCCTGGTTCATTTGGATATTGAAAAATACCACTCGCTGTCATTTCTTGACGTGCTTTTTCACCATCTGCCTCAGTTCCCTTTTCAGTTGTTGCATGACTTCCCAACATTGGAGCGAGAGTCAAACCAACAAGACAAGACAACTTAATCAAGATATTCATCGATGGACCAGAAGTATCTTTAAAAGGATCACCTACAGTATCACCAACAACTGCAGCCTTGTGCGGTTCTGATTTTTTGTAGAAGATTTCTTTTTTACCGTTTACTTCAATTTCAACTCCTTTTTCAAAGCTCTTCTTCGCGTTATCCCATGCACCACCAGCATTGTTTTGGAAGATGGCCCAAAGCACACCGCTCACGGTTACACCAGCCATATACGCACCCAATGCTTCAGCACCCATTACGAAACCGATAATGATTGGAGAAACAATCGTAATTACACCAGGCAACATCATTTCACGAAGAGCCGCTTTTGTAGAAATTTCCACGCATTTTGCATATTCAGGTTTGCCTTTACCTTCCATAATTCCAGGAATTTCGCGGAACTGACGACGCACTTCATTTACCATATCCATGGCTGCTTTACCCACAGAATTCATAGCCAAAGCAGAGAATACCACTGGAATCATACCTCCGATAAACAATGCAGCAAGCACTTTCGCATCAAAGATGTTAATCCCTTTGATACCGGTAAACGTTACATAAGCTGCGAACAAAGCCAAAGCTGTCAACGCCGCAGATGCAATCGCGAAACCTTTACCAATAGCCGCAGTCGTGTTACCTACAGAGTCAAGAATATCTGTTTTCTCACGCACATCCGCAGGAAGTTCTGACATCTCAGCTACACCACCAGCATTATCGGCAATTGGACCAAATGCATCGATTGCCAATTGCATTGCAGTATTTGCCATCATCGCAGAAGCAGCGATACCTACACCGTAGAAACCTGCGAGCGCATAGGCACCCCAAATCGCACCAGCGAAAAGAATAACCGGACTAGCCGTTGACAACATACCTGTACCCAAACCGGCGATAATATTGGTCGCCGCACCGGTAGATGATTTTTGAACAATGTTCAATATCGGACGTTTGCCCAAACCTGTGTAGAATTCTGTGATGTATGAAATTACTCCACCTACGAACATACCGATCAATACAGACCAGAACACATTCATGCTCGTGGTTGTAGTTGTACTAAATTCACCAGCATTAAACACGCTGATAGTCATCGTTTCAGGTAAGCAGTTTTGAATTAAAAAATAAGCCGCTACTAAAGAAAGGAGAATCGAAGCCCAGTTACCCAAGTTCAATGCATTTTGAACTGTAGTAGTATCTTGTTTTGCGTTTTCCTTGATGCTAACAAAATAGCTTGAAATAATCGAAGCGAGCAAACCGAAAGCAGCGATAAATAAAGGCAACAAAATCGGACCGATGCCAGAGAATGGCAATCCTTCATAAGAACCTGTAGCATTGAAATGGTCACGAATCAAGTAGTTACCCAATACCATAGAGGCCAAGACAGTAGCTACGTAAGAACCAAAAAGGTCAGCTCCCATACCGGCTACGTCACCAACGTTGTCACCAACGTTATCTGCGATCGTTGCAGGGTTGCGTGGATCATCTTCAGGGATACCTGCTTCAACTTTACCAACGAGGTCTGCACCAACGTCAGCTGCTTTGGTGTAAATACCACCCCCAACGCGAGCGAAAAGAGCGATACTCTCTGCACCTACTGAGAAACCGGCAAGTACTTCAAGAACGCGAGTCATGGTTTCATGCCCACCTTCTGCCAAAGAACCTTTCATGAAGAATTGGAAGAACAAGATGAAAAGCATGCTCAAGCCAAATACAGCAAGACCAGCCACGCCGAGTCCCATTACTGTACCTCCTGTAAATGATACTTTTAAAGCTTTCGCCAATGAGGTACGTGCAGCTTCTGTAGTTCTAACGTTGGCTTTGGTTGCGATGCGCATACCGAAGAAACCGGCCAATGCACTGAAAAAGCTACCCAAAACGAAGGCCAACACAATCAAAACGTGTGATGTAGCAACAACTTGGCTCAACCAGCCCAATAAGCTACCGGCGATAACTACATAAATAGCCAAAATGCGGTATTCGGCCTTCAAGAACGACATCGCTCCTTCCGCCACATAGCCGGCGATTTCTTTCATGCGATCGTTACCTGCATCTTGTTTAGTCACCCAAGCCGACTTAATGGCCATGACCACCAACCCTAAAATTCCGAGGGCCGGTACGATGTAAATCATTTTTTCCATCTAGATTGTGTATTGAAAATTTTGGTTTTTATGGTTCTTTTTAATGCGGGCGCAAATATAGTCTTGATCGACTAAAAACAAAAAGGCCATTTCAATGTAGAAATGGCCTTGATTATCAAAATATTAAATTAAACTTTGTAAAGCACCTCTTTCGCTACACGTACCACATCATGTACTTGTGGCAATGCTGCATCAATCAAAGTTTGAGCAAATGCAAAGGGGGTATCTGTTTGCGTCAAACGACGAATAGGCGCATCGAGATAATCAAATGCGTGACGTTGAACACGGTAAGCGATTTCAGTTGAGATACTTGCCACCGGCCAGCTCTCTTCGAGAATAATCAAACGATTGGTCTTTTTCACAGAATTGACAATGGTGTCAATATCTAGAGGACGAATCGTACGCAAGTCTATCACCTCAGCAGAAATTCCTTCTTTCGCAAGTTCTTCTGCACCGGCCAAGGCTGTCTTCATGATTTTACCAAATGAAACGATAGTCACATCTGTTCCTTCGCGCTTCACATCAGCCAATCCGATAGGAATAATGTATTCGCCATCTGGCACCGTTCCCTTGTCGCCGTACATTTTTTCGCTTTCCATAAATACAACTGGATCGTTGTCGCGGATAGCCGCTTTCAACAGGCCTTTTGCATCATAAGGATTGCTGGGTGTGATCACCTTCAAACCGGGTACATGCGCATAGAATGATTCAAAACTTTGGCTGTGGGTAGCTGCCAATTGTCCAGCCTGACCATTCGGGCCGCGAAAAACGATGGGCACATTATATTGTCCACCTGACATTTGGAGCATTTTCGCTGCTGAATTGATAATTTGGTCTGCCGCCAAAATAGCGAAGTTCCATGTCATGAATTCAACAATAGGGCGAAGTCCATTCATGGCTGCTCCAACAGCAATTCCGGAGAAACCCAATTCCGCAATTGGCGTATCGATCACCCGCTTAGCGCCGAATTCGTCAAGCATTCCTTTAGACGCTTTGTAGGCGCCATTGTACTCTG
>JBMOFW010000191.1:0-5053 GCA_049318685.1 Flavobacteriales bacterium | reverse complement strand
ACGTTCTTTTCACTCGTATTGGGTGAACTCGTTCCAAAACGGGTGGGACTCACCAATCCGGAAGGAATCGCCAAAGCAGTTGCTCGACCAATGCGTTGGCTCACCTCGTTAACGTCGCCTTTCGTATGGCTTCTCACGGTCACTTCAGACGCGATCCTCAAACTTTTCCAAATCAAATCTTCAACCGACTCCAAAATCACCGAAGAAGAAATTAAAGCGATTATCCAAGAAGGAAAAGAAGGTGGCGAAATTCAAGAAATCGAGCAAGACATTGTGGAACGTGTATTTTCTCTTGGCGACCGCAATATCGCCTCACTCATGACTCATCGCAATGATTTGACTTTTCTGCATCTCGGAATGAATAGCCAAGAGGTCCGCGATTTGGTGAATAGTGAATTGCATTCTAACTACCCCGTGCTCGACGAAGAAGAAGATCAAGTCATCGGGGTTGTCAACATCAAAGAACTTTTTGCTACTCTGCACAATGCAGATTTTAAACTAGAAGATCATGTCAGAGAACCCCAATATTTTCCTGAAAATTTGGGCGCTTATGAAACATTAAAGAAACTTAAAATTTCCAAAACACGCTTTGGAGTAGTGATCGACGAATTCGGACAAACGCAAGGCGTTGTAACTATGAATGATCTATTAGAGGCACTTGTAGGCGATGTCTCCGAATTTTATTCAGATGAATTTGAATTTATTGAACGTGAAGATGGCACTTGGCTCATTGACGGTCAATATCCACTAGCAGAATTCCTTTCGCGTTTCGATTTGGAAGGTATGATTTCAGAAATCCCCTACAACACGATTAGCGGACTTATTCTGCATGAACTGCGCACCATTCCAGTAACGGGTCAAAAAGTACAATGGCTCAATTTTGAATTCGAAGTGGTGGATATGGATAAAGCGCGCATCGACAAAGTAATCCTGAAAAAAACTGAAGTATGACGCGAGAGGAAGCCATCTCATTCCTTGAAATTGAAAATGATTATCAAACCACGGATATCTTCGATAGTGTGGATGAAAAACTGTTTCAAATAAAAAATGAAACGCTTCAAAAAATTGCTGTCCCTACGCTCCTCAAAAAACGCGTTCATGACTGTCAAAAAATCAATGATGCCCTCAAGGCACTTGGACTTGAAGAAACCAATACCGAACAAACATTCGGCACCTCTATAATTTCAACCGAACCTATCACTTTTCTTGAAGAATACGAAAGAGCAATTTCCGCCGCAAAACTTGCCCTCTTCAATGCACGAAGCGCCCCACAATTGGCCACAGTATTGGAAAACATTATATTACTTCAAGAAAATTTCAATGGACATTTTATAGCCGTGATGGAAAAATTCGGTCCGTTTGAATCACTCGATATACCTTCTCGCGAAACAACAGACACAGGTGTTATTCTAAAAGCGTTAAAATCAGAAAATCCTGAAGAAGCGAGGGCATTGATTCAACGCGAGGCAGGTCGCTTATTGAAGATTGCTTCATTGGGATAAAGCTTTTGCATCGTCCATTTCCACAAGAGAAAGGTGAACAAACCACCTAGTGCTCCCATACCATAGCCCATAATGACATCGGTCGGGAAATGAACGCCTAAATAAATTCTGGAATAGCCAATCAACAATGCCCAAAAAACCAATAGCGATTTCTTCCAAGTCGCCCATTCCCTCATCCAAAGAAACATTAAAGTGACCACCCCCGCCATATTGGCCGCGTGAGAAGAATAAAACCCATACTTTCCTCCGCGATATAAATTCCCGTTGGGTTCGAACACGTGATGCAATTCATCCTTTATAAGCGGATCGTAACTTGGTCTTAAGCGAGCAATCCAATTTTTAAATATGCCTGAAGCCGTTTGGTCGTTGATTAGAATGCAAAAAGCAATCGCAAGTACAATCCAAAAAAAATATTTTCCCGGAAATTTTTTATATAAAACAAATAGCAACAAGGCATAAACCGGTGTCCAAAACCACTTCGTACTAAACCACCACATGGGTTGATCCAGCCACGGAAACGCCTCGGTGTTGAGCCACCGCATCAACTCATAGTCTATGCTCATCTATTCGCGATACCTCTTTAGTCGTGATAAATTTCAGCGACCAAATGGGCATAATTTTCAAGAATTTTTTTTCTCTTCAATTTGAGTGTGGGCGTAATTTCTCCGCGATCAATGGTGAATGGACCGGGAAGAATTCGGAAAGCTTTGATCTGTTCCCATTTCCCAAAACGATCATTGCGTTTTTCGATTTCAACAGCTAGCAAATCGTGTAGATCTTTCGACTTTAAAATTTCCTCATCGCTTCCAACTTTAATTCCTTTGCGCTGAGCATGGAGCTTATATCCAGCCAAATCCGCCACAATCAAGGCAGCTGGGAAATTCCGATTTTCACCAATCACCATGCATTGCTCGATATAAAGCGATTCTTTGAGGGCATTTTCGATCACTTGTGGAGCAACATACTTTCCTCCTGAAGTTTTAAAAATTTCCTTCTTGCGATCAGTGATAGCCAAAAATCCATCTCTGAATTCTCCGATGTCTCCTGTATGAAACCAGCCGTCTTTGAGTACTTCCGCCGTAAGTTCAGGTTGTTTGTAATAACCCAACATCACATTGGGGCCCTTGGCCAAAATTTCGCCATCCTCCGCAATTTTCACCTCCACATTATTGATTGGACGTCCAACTGTTCCGATGCGCAACATATTCGGCACTCGGGTTGAATTAACGGCAATTACCGGAGAGGTCTCGGTAAGCCCATACCCTTCTTTCACAACGATTCCCGCACCATTAAAAAAGCGCGCCAATCTTGGCTGAAGGGCTGCACTGCCGCTGGGTACACCCAATATATTTTCTAATCCTAACGCTAACTTCACCTTTGAAAAAACCAACTTGCGAGCAATGGCCAATTTCATCTTATAGAAAGCGGATGTTTCCGGCTCCCATTGCAAAGCCACGCCAACCGACCAAGTGAAGATCGCCTTTTTTATTCCCGTATTCGCTAGGCCTTTCGCCATTACCCCGTCATAAAATTTTTCAAGCAATCGAGGAACAGCAGAAAACAAATTGGGTTTAACAAAAAACAAGTCATCCTTCACGGTATCCAAACCGCTCAAATAAACGGTCACCCCTTGATCGATATAGAGATAGTGCAACATACGTTCATAAATATGGCAGCATGGCAAGAAAGACAAGGCAACCGATTGACCACGCTTCATTTCAGGCAAACGATCCGTTGAATCGATTGCATTACTTGCTATGTTTTTGTGGGTCAGCATCACCCCTTTTGGCAAACCGGTTGTTCCACTGGTATAAATAATCGTAGCTAGATCGTCGATAGCTACGGCATCCGAAAGCTTCTGCACAGCACTTTGATCTCCGTTCTTTCCTTTTTCAGCTACCGTCAACCAAGAATCGCAACCATCCACTTTTTCGAAAGAAAAAACATGTTCGAGCGAAGGTACTTTTGAGCGAATAGCATTTACTTTTTTGAAAATATCCTGATCAGAAAGGAAACACATTTTCACTTCCGCGTGATTCATGATGTAGTTGTAGTCCTCCTCCGTCATCGTCGGATAAATCGGAACATCAATTGCTCCAATTTGAAGAATCGCATGATCTAGAATATTCCATTCCGCGCGGTTTTGGGTAGTGATCAACGCGATTTTATCGCCCTTACCTATGCCCATCGCCAACAATCCGCGACTCACTGCATTCATGGTATCGACAAATTCTTGGGTAGAATATGATTTCCATTCACCAGCAAGACGAGATGTCATCATTTTCTGTTGCGGAAAATGATTCAATTGATCGTAGACAAAGTCAAAGAGTCGTTTATATGTGGCCATAAGAAAGGTCTGTTTGATGATAGTTGCGAATATAATCAAACAATACATCCACGTTTCTGTGGAGGATCGAAAAGACGTATTTTCGCGGCAAATAAATATTTCAATGAAAAATATTTCAGTAATCGGTGCCGGTACCATGGGTAATGGCATCGCACACGTTTTTGCACAATACGGCTATAAAGTGAATTTGATTGACGTGAGTCAACCCGCTCTGGATAAAGCCATTGCTACCATTACTAAAAACCTCGATCGCCAAGTCAGCAAAGGTGTTCTGACCGAAGAAGGCAAATCAGCTACATTGGGCAATTTGACTACCCATACCGACATCAAGAGTGGTGTCTCCAATGCTGAATTGGTGGTAGAAGCAGCGACCGAAAATATCGATTTAAAATTAAAAATATTCCGTGACTTAGATGAGGCCTCTCCTGCTGGATGCATTCTAGCAAGCAACACCTCGTCTATTTCAATCACCAAAATCGCTTCGGTGACCAAACGTCCTGAAGCAGTCATTGGCATGCACTTCATGAATCCGGTGCCTGTAATGAAATTGGTGGAGGTCATTCGTGGTTACAGCACATCAGATGAGGTGACAAAGGTGGTATTTGACCTGAGTCGCAGTCTTGAAAAAGTTCCCGTTGAAGTGAACGACTATCCAGGATTTGTGGCCAATCGCGTTTTGATGCCGATGATCAACGAAGCTATTTATACGTTGTATGAAGGTGTTGCGGGTGTAACAGAAATCGATACAGTAATGAAGCTCGGCATGGGTCACCCCATGGGGCCATTGCGTTTGGCCGACTTCATTGGTCTTGATGTATGCTTGGCGATTCTCCGCGTAATGCAAGACGGATTCGGTAATCCAAAATATGCGCCTTGCCCGTTGTTGGTGAATATGGTCACCGCCGGCAAATTGGGAGACAAATCTGGAGAAGGATTTTATGTGATGAATAGAGAGACCAAAGAATTGAAAGTTTCGAGTTCTTTCAAAAAATAATTTCATCTAAACCTATTCTCATTCAAGCAAATAGAATAGTAAAATCAAAAGAATTCGTTTAGGGACGAAAAAAAATTTGCAAATCTGTTAAGTGGGTGTATCTTTGCACCCGCTTTTACAGAAAAGCACACTAAGGGAGCTTAGCTCAGCTGGTTCAGAGCATCTGCCTTACAAGCAGAGGGTCACTGGTTCGAACCCAGTAGCTCCCAC
>JBMOFW010000190.1:0-5063 GCA_049318685.1 Flavobacteriales bacterium | reverse complement strand
TCTCCTGAATGTAGAGCTCTATGGCCATGCTCATGGAAGGTGCCTTTGGGTTTGGCGCCATTACGTCGATGCGTAATTTGGCGTCTTCGACTGCTTTTGCCGTCGTTGAACCAAAAACAGCGATTCGGGTCTTCTCTTGCTTGAAATCAGGAAAGTTCTTGAATAAAGATTCTATATCTGAAGGAGAGAAAAACACAAGCATATCATATTTCACATCTGCCAAATCACTCAAATCGCTGCATACCGTGCGATACATGATTGCTTTGGAATAATTGATTTTCTCTTTATCCAACGATTCTGGTATACTTGGTTTCAAAATGTCAGAGCAAGGCAAAAGGAATTTTTCACCGCGATGCTTCTTGATCGACTCCATCAACTCATTGAAGGTGCTGTGACCGAAGAAAATTTTGCGCTTGCGAAATTGAATATACTTCTGCAAATAGTAAGCAATCGCTTCAGACATGCAGAAGTATTTCATAGTTTCTGGAATGCTCAATCTCATCTCTTTGGCTATGCGAAAGAAATGATCAACGGCGTTGCGACTGGTGAAAATAACGGCCGTGTGTTCCAAGATGTCCACTCGTTGTTGACGAAACTCTAAAGATTCTACTTCAGCAACATGTATGAATGGCCTGTAATCAATCTTCAGCTTGTGTTTCTTCGCCAAATCCGTGTATGGATTCTTCTCAGAACCGGGGTCCTGCTGCGTGATCAGTATCGTTTTGACTTTGTCGGCCATAGGAAAGGTCTTCGCTAAGGGTTCGTTCTCTCTTTTATATTGATTTATTATTGAGCAAGAGCTTTATAACTCACCAATAGGGGTAAAATTTCGAGGGTGCAAATGTAGAAAAAGATATAAAACACTCCTACACCCGCATTTAAAGCATTTGTAAAGCCTGTTATTAGTCGATACAAGTAATTGATAACGAACAGAATAAAAGCCAATAAAAGTATCGGTGTGGCATAAATTTGAGGCAAATAGAACAGCAAGAAGTTCAAAGGGAAGAAGAAAAACACCAGAAATCGAAGACCAAGAAAGGTCACATATTGAAATTCTCCCAAACTAAAATCGCCCGCAGATAAAAACGCCAGAAAGCGATAGGAGAAGAGCTTTAAAGTATATACGCCGATTACGGCGCCAATACAACAGATGTAGAGCAATATTCCACTTAATCCCATGACATTGATGTGAAAGTGTTTCAATGCCCCAAAAATGATAAGCGCAAAAAGAATGGCGAAAACAACGTGAAAAAGGAAATATTCCTTAGGAACATTTGACTCTTCTCGCATGGACTGCCGACGAAAACGCACATTGAAGTAACCGCGCCAAACCTTTTGAATACGCGAAGGAAAATTAACGCGCACGTAGGCCGTAACCAACAACACGAGAAGTAGAAAAGGCAAAACCCATTCTTCTGAAAGGGAAATATCAGGGCGTATGACCAATGACGGCTCCACGATTAGCGGATCATTTTGAGGAAGTTAATTTCATTCTCGGTGAGATGACGAAAATGACCACGTGGAAGGTCTTTCTTCGTCAAACCCGCATACATGACGCGATCAATTTTTTTCACTTTATGACCCAAATGCTCCATCAGTTTTCTGACAATTCCACTCTTAGTGGAGTTTATTCGGATGCCTATTTGACGTTGATCGCGCGCATCACCAACAAAATCTACCTCATCCACTTTCACAAAACCATCTTCGAGTTTCACGCCATCACGAAGTTTCGAAAGTTCCGCACCGGTAACTTTTTCAATAGTTTCAACTTGGTATAACTTAGGAAAACCATGCTTTGGACGAGTAAGGCGCTTGGCCATTTCTCCATCATTTGTAAATAACAACAAACCCATGGTTTGACGATCCATTCGGCCAACAGGATAGATCCGCTCACGACAGGCGCCTTGGATCAACTCCATAACTGTTTTACGTTCCTGAGGATCATCCGTGGTTGTCAAATAATCTTTGGGTTTGTTCAATAAAACATAGCGCAATGCCTCAGGCTTCAAGCTGCGATCATCATAACGTACTGAGTCAATTTTTGGGTCGATTTTGGTACCGAGCTCCGTGACTACTTTACCGTTTACAGATACTAATCCAAGCTCAATCAATTTATCGGCCTCGCGGCGTGATGCAATGCCCGCGTTGGATAGAAAGCGATTAAGGCGAATCAATCCGCTAGCCTCTGTTTTCGAAACATACGATTTGCGCGGTTTGAAAGGTTTATTCAACTTTGAATCTTCTTTGATCGCTGGCGACTTGCGCGATTTCTGATTTTTGGAAGACGGATTGGGTTTGCTTGATGAAGCCATGGGAAATAAATTCAACCGCAAAGGTAACGTATTTGCTATGCCATGGGCCAAAAGGCTTGCTCGATATGCTCAATCTCAGTTTTATTTCCATGCTGGATGATGGAAATGATGTCGAAACGCGGCTCTAAGGGATGGTCGCTTTTTTTCAAATAATAATTCGCGGCGCGAATGATGTGCTGTTGCTTTTTGCGATTCACTGCCTCCCAAGGCTCGCGAAATTGTTTGCTGAATCGCTTTTTTACTTCCACGAAAACGATATGATTTTTATCAGCAGCAATGAGGTCAATTTCGAGCTTTCCGGACACCCAGTTGCGCTCAAGGATGCGGTATCCTTTACTTTGAAGAAAATCAACAGCCTCGTTTTCGCCTTCCGCGCCTTTCGCACGGTTCAATGATTTGTCGGTCATATACCATTACTTTTGTCTCAAATTTCAACATCATGCGCCTCGCATATTTTTTATTCTTATTCATGCCAATCTTGACCTTTGCACAGTCAGACGCCACAATTAACACAAGCAATGATTTCCGTAAAGGACAATTTTATTTGTCGTGGGGCTACAACAGATCGTATTATGCAGAAAGTGATATTCATTTTACGGGAGCGGGATATGATTTCACCCTTCACGATGTGGATGCAGAAGATATGCCTGAAACATTTAAGTGGAAGACCTATTTCAATTTGACGAAGTTGTCGATTCCACAATTCAATCTACGCTTGGGATATTATGTAGGTAAAAACACAGCGATCTCCATTGGCGTTGACCATATGAAATATCACATCATTCAGACCCAATACATGAAAATTGACGGGTATATCGATCCAAAATATACCGATATGGAAGGCTACACAGGCCATTTTTATAATGATTACATCCTGTACAAACCAGAGTTTATGGACTTTCATCATAGCAATGGGTTTAACTTTGTTCGCGCTTCACTAGAACAGCGCGCTCCTATATGGACAAGCAAAGACGGTAAGCATCATTTCGTGTTGAATGGCGCGGCGAGTACAGGTTTGATTTTGCCTTGGACGGACTGGACATTTTTTGGAGATCGCTGGCTAAATGGCCTCTATCCTGCCGGCTATGGCTTTTCCTTGACTGCCGGAATGCGATTCGAATTTTATAAGCATTTCTTTGCGTATGTCAATGCCCAAGTGGGGTGGACCAATTTGCCTGGAATCATCTTGCAGCGCAATCCAAATACAGGAACAACATACAGTGATAATGGTGGTCGTGCCTCACAAAAAATTCAATTTCAAGAAAGAAGTTGGGGCTTCGGAGCATATATACCCTGCAAGCGATGCAGCAAACCAAAAGAGAATTAAAAAACAAATGGCCGTCTTAGACGGCCATTTTATCTTTTAGAGGTCCCGTCCGGATTCGAACCGGAGTAGCAGCTTTTGCAGAGCTGAGCCTAGCCGCTCGGCCACAGGACCATACCTCAAAAGAGGGGGCAAATATAACAGGTTTTCGCGATTTTACCATTTCAGTCGTAAAAATCCACCGACCACCAACCAATTTTTCTTACTGGACCTCTAATCACAAAGATCTTTTAATAATTCTTGAGGCAAGTCGTTACGCTTATGTCCGAAAGGTCTATTTTCGCTCTGCAAGGAATCATTAATTTTTATCAATTATGAGTAACAAAATTTATATCGGTATTATCGCTGTTCTCACAGTGCTGTGCGTTTATCTGGGATTTCAGATTAAAAACGCCAACGAAAAAATTGTCTACATCGACAGAGAGAAAAACACCATTTTGGACGAGCGCGATGTGCTTGCTGTGGAATTGGAACAGCTTAAAATGGGCTACGATACTCTTCAAACGGACAATGCGGAAATGGCGGCTGAAATAGCCGAACAGCGAGCGCAAATCGAAAGCTTGATTAAAAAGTCGAAAAATAAAGACTATGACATTTCGAAGTTGCGCGCCGAGACGGAGACTTTGCGCACAATCATGAAAGGCTACATTCACCAAATCGACTCTTTGCAGCAAGTGAATGAAAGGCTTTATACTGAAAAAGAACAGGAAGCCATGCGTGCCAACAATGCTGAAAATCGCTCGAAAGAACTTGAAGGAGATCTTTCTGTGAAAACAGAAATGCTCAACAAAGGATCCGTACTCAGTACTGGATCATATAGCAACACCGGTATCAATCTCCGCAGCAGTGGAAAGCAAGTGGACACCGATAAAGCTAGCCGCACAGAAATGTTGAAGTCATGCTTTACCGTGCGTAAAAACCCAATCGTGAAGCCCGGTCAGAAAAACATCTATCTCCGCATCGTAGGTCCAGACGGAAAAGTACTTCCTGGCAAAGATGCTGGAACTGTTACCGTAGACGGTCAAGCCCAACCTGCAAGCGTGGTGCGTCAAGTAGATTATCAAAACGAAGACACCGACGTGTGTGTATACTACACCGCGCAAGGGGAACTGAAGAAAGGTAGCTACAAAATTTACGTTTACGAAGGAAACTCACTCATCGGTCAATCAGACCTTACTCTGAAGTAAGTAATTGATCTAGAACAAAGAAAAACCCCGCTTTGTGAAAGGCGGGGTTTTTTTTGCACTACCTTCGTTTCACTAAATTTTCTAAACATCCCACTACCGTGTTTTCTGCGGAAGAAAAACTAAGATTCATTCACCGACTTTTCGTGGCGTTTTGGCGAGGAGCATTTTTTATGCTCGCCCTTTCCGCGAGCCTTTGTGTTTGGGGAAATTATGAGAAAATAAACAGTAAAAAAGGCTTTT
>JBMOFW010000189.1:0-5088 GCA_049318685.1 Flavobacteriales bacterium | reverse complement strand
TTCATCATGGTCACCATTTGATAGGCCACATTCGGATCGAGTGCTTGATCAATCACAGGGTCGCTTTCATAGATTACACTACCATTCTTATCTTCTATTCGCAGAATAAACGTTGGTTCGATGTACACCCCTTGATTGGCGATAGTCGCCGTTGCCCCTACCATTTCAAAAAGTGGCAATTCAGCTACACCAAGCGACAAAGAAGGCACGCGTGGTAAGGGCGTCTTAATACCCATTTTCTTCGCCAAGTGAATCACGTTATCAATGCCATATTCATTGATTAATCGCGCGCTTACCGTATTCACGGAGTTAGCTAAAGCGCAGCGCATGGTGTAATCGCCATATCCACCACCACTATTCTTCGGACTCCAGTTGCCAATGGTAATCGGAGCAGCACTTACCATATCTGTTGGTCGTTTGCCCATACGCACGGCAGTCGCATACACCAAAGGCTTGAAAGTAGACCCTACTTGACGACGTGACTGGTAAACATTATCAAATTTGAAATACTTGAAATCGATTCCTCCTACCCAAGCCTTGATGTGACCAGTCGACGGTTCTACCGACATCAAACTTGCATGCAGAATAGCTTTGTGATATTTGATACTGTCTAGTGGAGAAAGTAAGGTATCCTTAGTTCCACCGTGACTATAGACCTTCATCTTAACCGGCGTATTAAACACCTTTTCGATTTCTGATTCGCTCAATTCAGGCCATTCTTCGCCACATCCGCCCTTGTCTTCTTCGCAAACAAAATACGATTTGCCATCACGACGAATAGGGCTGATATAGGCTTTCGGACGTTTGCATTCAGGACAAAGTTTTCCGGTGAGCACCATGTGACGTTCACTTTCATTGATCGCTTTATTCATGATGCTCTCGCGTTCTTTATCCGCAATACCATTGAAAAACGGATAATTTTCTTTCTTTCTTCGACCGACGTCTTTTGTGAAAGCGGCTTGCAATTCTTTGCTCAAATGCTCTTCTACCGCCCACTCCGCGTGCGCTTGCAAACGTGAATCAATGGTGGTGTAAATTTTCAAACCATCGCTATACAGATTGTAAGCAGAACCATCTCCCTTCTTATGAATTAGCTCACCGTTCTCGTCTTTTTCATTTAAAATCTCATCCAATTTGGTACGCATCACCTCACGGAAATAAGGCGCAAGACCTTCGTCGTGACTTACCCGTTGGAAGTCAATACCGCGTGGTCTCTTGCGGTATGTCTCATATTCTTCTTCCGTCAAATAACCGTATTTCACCATTTGATTGAGCACCACTTCGCGGCGCTTCAAGCACATCGTAGTATCCTTTTTCATTGGATTCCACTTTGCCGGGTTTTGCAACATTCCCACCAACATCGCCGCTTGATCAACAGTCAATGAATCAGGAATAGTATTGAAATATACTCGTGCAGCCGATTTCACGCCCACGGCCTGATGAATAAAGTCGACTTGATTGAGATAAAGTGCGATAATCTCGTCCTTGGTGTAGGTGCGTTCAATACGCGCAGCAATGATCATTTCTCTGACCTTCTGCCAAACCCTTTTGAAAATGGAGGCGTTTTCGTATTCCTTGGTAAACTGCAATTTCGCTAACTGCTGCGTGATTGTACTTGCCCCGCCATCACTTCCCAATTTTACCACCGCCCGTGTTAATCCTCTGAAATCGATCCCACTATGCTCTCTAAAACGGGCGTCTTCAGTCGCAATAAGAGCATTCACCATATGGGTAGGAATGTTCTCAAACCGAACATCTGTTCGGTTTTCTTTATAGTACGAACCCAAGACCTTTCCATCAGAGGAAATGATTTCAGTGGCTAAATTAATTTTTGGATTGGCCAGCGCTTCAACGTTGGGAAGGCCACTCATGAAAGCGGTCAACATCAACAACACAACAAGAATCAAAGGAGATAAACCGATGAGCCATATGCGGCGACCGTAGTTTGGTTTGGTAGATTTTGCAGCACTCATAATTTGGCAACGAGATGTGTACAAATTTAGTCTTTTCGCTCCGCCTCGCGGAAATAATCGTAGACCAATTTAGCCATCTTCTTGTTCACAACTTCGCCTAACTCCTCTAAACTAGCCTCTTTTACTTTTTTTATCGTTTTGAAATGGAAGAGCAATTGCTGCGTCGTCCGGAATCCAACTCCCGGAATCTCTGTCAGTTCTGAGCGCAATGCCTCTTTGCTCCTACGATCACGGTGGTGGGACAATCCAAATCTGTGTGCCTCGTCGCGCAATTGCTGTATCAATTTCAGCGACTCCGACCGTTTGTCGAGATATATCGGTAAACTATCCCCGGGGAAGTAAATTTCTTCCAAACGCTTGGCAATGCCTATTACGGCCAACTTTCCTCTCAAACCAAGGAGCTCCAAACTTTCTAGTGCCGCTCCCAATTGGCCCTTTCCACCATCGATAATAATCAATTGTGGTAAACTTTCTCCTTCATTGAGCATCCTGCTGTATCGGCGATACACCGCTTCTTTCATTGTATCAAAGTCATTCGGCCCCTCAACCGTTTTGACGTTGAACTTGCGGTAATCATTCTTGCTTGGCTTGGCATTCTTGAAAACCACGCATGCACTCACGGGATTGGTCCCTTGAATATTCGAGTTGTCGAAACACTCAATATGTACAGGCAAATCCTTCAAATGAAGGTCACTTTTCATTGTTTCTAAAATCCGATTCACATGGCGTTCCGGATCCACGATCTCTTGCTGCTTATGTATATCCAGCATATAGTGCGTGCTATTCCGTTGCGATAAATCCATGAGTTTTTTCTTATCTCCGCGCTCAGGGATCACAAATTTCACTTGAGGCAATTCCAACTCGAGTTCAAACGGCACGTACACCTCGCGGGCATTGCTCTGGAAGCGTTCGCGAATATCCACAATGGCATATTCCAAAAGTTCGCGATCTGTTTCATCCATGCGTTTACGGATTTCCGCAGTATAGCCTTGGACAATCACCCCATTATTAATTTTCATGAAATTGACATAGCCGCTATTGCTATCACTGGCAATGGTAAACACATCCACATTGTGAATGCTCGGGTGAACGATGGTTGATTTGGCTTGGAAACTTTCAAGCGTTTCAATCTTTTCCTTGAGCAAATGAGCCTCCTCAAATCGATAAGCCTCCGCCGCCTCTTGCATCATGTGACGCAATTCGCGCATCGCATCCGAAAAATTTCCTTTGATAATCTTGCGAATGTTTTCCACACTATGATCATAATCGATCAAAGACTGCTTGCCCTCACAAGGCCCTTTGCAATTGCCCAAGTGATACTCCAAGCACACTTTAAACTTGCCCGCGGCAATGTTTTGCGGTGTTAGTGGAAGCGAACACGTGCGAATAGGATAAAGACGCTTCACCAGATCCAAGACCGTGTGCATAATCTTTACAGAAGCGTATGGGCCATGGTACTCGCTGCCATCTTTGATCAACTGACGTGTCGCGAAAATGCGTGGAAAGTCCTCTTTTTTGATGACAATACTCGGATAGGTCTTGTCGTCTTTTAATAGAATGTTGTAGCGCGGCTTGTATTTCTTAATCAGCGAATTTTCGAGCAAAAGCGCATCCACTTCGCTTTCTACAACGATATACTTAATATCCGCGATTTTGCGAACCAGTACTGCTGTTTTTGTCCCTTGATGATTTTGAGTAAAATAGCTCGACACCCGATTTTTAAGCACTTTTGCTTTACCCACATAGATAATATTCCCTTCTGCATCAAAATATTGATACACGCCGGGTTTGGTAGGCAATACCTGTAGCTTGGCTTTTATGTGCTCGGAGAACTCCACTTCGCGAATTTACGAAGGAGGAAAGATCGTTAAGAATTAGCGTGAAATCTATTTTTCTGACCTAAATAAAAAACTCCCGCCTCCTGAATGCACTGATCTATCGGTGTAAAAGACATACCCACAGCAGACTCTAATTTAGCCGATGAATAATAAAAGCGCAAGGATGCATTTTTGACAGTCTCCTTTGTAACCAAGGCTTTCTTTCCTGTGAATATCTGCTTCAACCATTCTGCAATACGCGCCACTTGGAGCATCCACGGCTGTGCTTCTTTCATCGGAATAGGGCGATTGATCGCTTCTGAAATTCCTTGAAAAAGTTCCTTCATACTCAAACTTTCCGACACGGCAATAAAACGTTCTTGTGAAATCTTGCTTTGCATTAATTTCACCAAAGCCTCAGCTGCATCCTTAGCGCCGATAAAACCTGTACCACCGGGAGGGTAGTACGAAAAGCCTTCATCCAATTTACTAAACACGCTGGTGCTGCTACGCGAAAAATCGCCCGGTCCAATAATGAACCCTGGGTTTAATATTACGATATCCAATCCCTCTTGTCCGGCGCGCCAGACTTCCATTTCAGACAAATGCTTTGTGATTCCATAATGGGTATTATCATCCGAATCCTCCCATTCTCCTATTTCCGTCACCGGATTATACTTAAAGCGATTTAGCGCAGCTATGCTGCTCACATGCCCCAATTTCTTGACACCACACGCCATCGCGGAATTCACCACATTAGCAGTTCCTTCCACATTCACTTTATACATTGCTTGACGATCACTTTTGTGATAGGACACGACTGCTGCGGTGTGATACACATGTTCTACACCTTGCATGGCTGCTTGCAGCGAGATTACATCCAATACATCGCCATTTACCCATTCAATCTGATTATAAAGTGACTCCGCCTGATAGAATTGAAAAACCCGCTTGACAATTTCCCGATTCGAATTGGAACGCACCAAACCTCGCACAGACTGACCCTGTTTTAGCAAATGAAGCATCAAGTGCATCCCCAACAGTCCGTTGGCACCGGTGACAAGGTTCATGGTTTTTTAATGGGAATTTCAGTCGATTTAAATACAGTATCTCGATCCTCACGTTTTATCGGAATACGATCCAATCGCGCAAGAACACTATCTTCAATTGCCATCATATCAACTGTAGAAGAGCTATATGCCAGATAATTATTGCGAAACACATCACGATCTACGCCATACTTATTAAATATTTGATCGTAATAGGCATTCATCAGTCCTTTGGTTGAATCTACACGT
>JBMOFW010000188.1:0-5305 GCA_049318685.1 Flavobacteriales bacterium | reverse complement strand
AAAGCCACCATTTCCATCAATTGTGCAAAATTAACGGTAGGTTCATTGGGATTGACGATTTCCCCTTTGTTGGTGATATTCCATTTATAGCTGTCCACATTCTGACCTAATAAGGTCACCTCGCGGTAGCCATTTTCAAAAAGTTCGGTAGCTTCTTTGACAATGCTCTTCGGGTCGCGACTGCGCTCTCTGCCACGCGTAAAAGGAACAACGCAAAATGAGCACATATTGTCGCATCCACGCATAATCGAAATGAATGCAGTGATACCATTGCTATTTAATCTAACCGGGGTAATCTCAGCATAGGTTTCTTCGCGGCTCAACAGCACGTTCACGGCTTTTTGGCCGTTGTCTACTTGATCAACTAAATTTGGCAGGTCGCGATAGGCATCGGGTCCTACAACCAAGTCCACAAGTTTTTCTTCTTCGAGTAATTTCTCGCGAAGTCGCTCAGCCATGCATCCTAAAACGCCTACTACCATTTCTGGTTTACGCTTTTTTATAGAGCGGAAATAGTCGAGACGTCCGCGTACTCGTTGTTCAGCGTTGTCACGAATGGCGCACGTGTTTAATAGTATTAGATCTGCTTCTTCCGGATCGCGGGTAGTAGAAAATCCAGCTTCGGTCATTATAGAAGCTACAATTTCGGAATCAGAGAAGTTCATCTGACATCCGTAGCTTTCTAGAAGCAATTTTTTGCCTTTGAGGTCGGCGACCTGGTCAACCATCAAGAATTCGCCCTGACGGTTTTCATCGATTACTTTTTCTTCCACAGTGTTTGGCTGTATTGAAAACGGTTAATAAAGCTGCAAAGATAGGGCATTTCCATCATGATTGAATGGTATGCGAAGAGTATGCTTCTGAATAAGTCATTTTATACATTTCTGAGGTTCGCATTTAAATCCGTCTATTTTTGCCCCCGTCACCACCCAAACAAGGTGGTGTTATAATGCGTAAAAATAGAGGATAAGGATGTCAAAAAACCTTGTAATTGTGGAGTCTCCGGCGAAAGCCAAGACCATCGAAGGCTACCTCGGAAAGGATTTCGTGGTCAAGTCGAGCTATGGTCACGTGCGTGATCTCCCCAAAAATGATCTAGCCATTAATGTGGAAAAAGGATTTGTCCCGGTGTATGAAATCACCGCAGACAAGCAGGATGTCGTTCGTGATCTAAAAAAGCTTGCTCAGAAAGCCGAAGTGGTTTGGTTGGCGACGGATGAGGACCGCGAAGGAGAGGCCATTTCGTGGCATTTGCTCGAAGCTCTCGAGTTGCCCATGACGAAAATAAAGCGCATTGTATTTTCGGAAATTACAAAAAACGCGATACTCAAAGCTATTGACCATCCGCGTGCTCTGGATATTGATTTGGTGAATGCACAACAAGCACGTCGAGTGCTCGATCGACTGGTGGGTTTCGAACTATCGCCGGTTTTGTGGAAGAAAGTGAGACCATCATTGAGTGCAGGTCGCGTTCAGTCAGTGGCGGTTAGAATCATCGTAGAGCGCGAACGTGAAATTCAAAATTTCAAGTCGCAATATTTTTATAATGTCAGAGGAAATTTTGATCTTGGAACAGCAACTTTAAAAGCTGAGCTAAGCAAGAAACTTCAAGACAGCGAAGGGGCAAACGGGTTTTTAAGTAAATGTGTTAATGCTGATTTTCACATTAAAGGAATAGAAACCAAGCCCAGCAAACGCACACCGGCCGCGCCGTTTACAACGTCCACCCTCCAACAAGAGGCTGGTCGTAAACTCGGATTTAGTGTGTCGCGCACCATGGTGGTGGCTCAGCGTCTCTACGAAAGTGGAAAGATCACTTACATGAGAACAGACAGTGTCAATCTCTCTGATTTTGCCTTGGATGCATGTAAAAATGCAATTACCAATTCCTTCGGAGGACATTATTCTAAAACAAGACAATTTACTACCAAGAGTAAAGGTGCTCAAGAAGCGCACGAAGCCATTCGTCCTACGGACATGATGGTGAGCTCGGTGGAAGGCGAGCGCGATGAACAACGTTTATACGAATTGATTTGGAAGCGCACCATTGCTTCCCAAATGGCCGATGCAGAATTAGAAAAAACCACTGCTACCATTGGTATTAGCACGATGGAAGAGGTGATGCAAGCCAAAGGAGAGGTAATCAAATTTGACGGATTTCTCAAAGTATATATTGAAAGTACAGATGATGAAGAGTCTGAAGAGAACAACAGCGGAATGCTCCCCCCAATGCAGGTCGGGCAGAAGCTAAGTCTCATCGATATGACGGCCATTCAGCGTTTTACTCAAAAACCGCCGCGTTATTCGGAAGCATCGTTGGTAAAACGTTTGGAAGAACTTGGTATTGGTCGTCCATCAACCTATGCACCCACGATCTCGACAATTCAAAATCGCGAATATGTAGAAAAGCGAGATAAGGAGGGCATTCCACGACCATTCGAAGTCATGACGTTGAAGAATGGTGTGATTAGTTCGGAAGAAAAATCAGAGAACACGGGAGCGGAAAAATCAAAACTATTTCCGACAGATATCGGCATTGTGGTGAATGATTTTTTGGTTGATCAGTTTCCAAATATTCTTGACTACGGTTTTACCGCGAAAGTGGAAGGGGAGTTTGACGAAATTGCCGAAGGCAAATTGCAATGGCAAGAAATGATGAAGCGTTTCTACAATCCGTTTCATTCGAATGTAGAGGAAACCATGCAATCGGCCCAGCGTGCCACCGGCGAACGCGAGCTCGGTATTGATCCCGTATCGGGAAAACCGGTTATTGCCCGTATCGGTCGTTTTGGACCGATTGTTCAAATTGGCGCAAGTGACGACGAAGAGAAAAAATTTGCTTCCTTACGTCAAGATCAGAGCATTGGAAATATTACACTTGAGCAAGCGCTCAAATTGTTCGATTTGCCTCGCAATCTAGGCGAGTGGGAAGGACATTCTTTGATTGTAAACGTAGGTCGCTTTGGACCTTATGTGAAACATGGCAATACATTCGCCTCTTTGAAAGTGAAAGAAGGTGATGATCCCTATACCGTTGAATTCGATCGCGCAGTGCAATTGGTAAAGGATAAAATAGAAGGTGTCATTGCAAATCAAATAGTATTATTTGACGAGCGTCCGGATGTTCAAGTATTGAACGGTCGATTTGGCCCATATATTAAAGTAGGCAAAGACAACTACAAAATTCCAAAAGGGAAGGATCCGAAGACCTTGACTTTGGCGGAGATTGACGTCATTGTTGCTGAAACACCGGCAAAGCCTGCACGTGGAGGTCGGGGTGCCAAGAAAGCACCTGCTAAAAAAGCTCCAGCGAAAAAAGCGGCCACCAAAAAGGCGCCGGCAAAAAAAGCAGCAGCGAAGAAATCAGCGCCCAAAAAGAAGTAATCTATTTAAAAGTCGGATGTTGAAACAAAACCGACTCATCGAGAAATAGCATCAACAGAGAGAATACTTTCGTAACGCACCACTAGGTGCGTTACTTGTTATGGATATATCTGTGTTTTTCAAGCCCGTCGAAACGGGTGAATTTGTACGTCCTGAGAATCAGCCCTCGATGTTGATTCACCACGCACATTTCTTTCAAGGCGATATGGATGAATTGGAAGGGAAAAAGTTGGCATTAATTGGTGTGCGGGAAGAGAGAAATAGCGCTTCTAATAAAGGCTGCGCAAAGGGACCGGATGTTATTCGTCGTGAATTTTATAAATTGTTTCAATTTGACGCGGACGCGGGTTTGATTGATCTTGGCAATATTGATCCGGGAAATGAGATCAGTGACACCTATTTCGCTCTAAACCAAACCTGTCAAGTTCTTTTGAAAAAAGGAATTATCCCGATCATTCTTGGTGGGTCACAGGATTTGACGTATGCCAATTATTTGGCCTACGAGACCATGGAACAGACGGTGAATTTGGTGACGATCGATCCCAAATTGGATTTTGGTCAGTCCCCGGAAGATTTGAGCAGCGATGGTTATTTGAATAAAATCGTATTGCACAAGCCCAATTTCTTGTTTAATTATTCAAATATTTGCCATCAACGATATTTGACCGATCCGCAATTGATTGAGTTGATGAACAAGATGTATTTTGATTGTTTTCGCCTAGGTGAAATGCAGGGGAATCACATTTTGCGCAATGAGCCGATTATTCGA
Source organism: Flavobacteriales bacterium (assembly GCA_049318685.1). Taxonomy (GTDB): domain Bacteria; phylum Bacteroidota; class Bacteroidia; order Flavobacteriales_D; family Sanyastnellaceae; genus JAIXWP01. The sequence continues at coordinate 1,152 of JBMOFW010000188.1, read as the reverse complement.
AATGCAGATTTGTTGAGTTTTGATATAAGTGCTATCCGGAAAAGTGAGGCACCCGGATGCGCTCATTCAGGCCCCAATGGATTTTATGGACATGAAGCAGCTCAATTATTTTGGTATGCCGGACTGAGTGACAAATTGACTTCTGTGGGATTGTACGATTTTAATCCGGAGAGAGATCGCGACAATCAAACAGCCCAGCTTGCTGCTCAAATGGTTTGGTGTTTTGTGGATGGATTTTTAGCCCGAAAGCAAGATTATCCAATTGGCAGTTATAATGAATATTTGCGATACATCGTTAATATGGCTTCGGAATCGCACGAGCTGGTATTTTATAAAAGCAACCGCTCAGATCGCTGGTGGATGGATGTTCCTTATCCGGCAGGAACTGAAAACAAGTACGAAAGACATCATTTGGTGCCTTGTACATACGAAGAGTACCAGCAAGCCACCAACGATGAAATGCCAGACCGCTGGTGGAAAACATATCAAAAATTGGTCTGATTATGAATCGGTTAAGTTCGTGAACGGGCCTCATCCGGCGCGTAGTGCTCAAAAAGGAATCAAGGAATGATGTGAATAACTTTGTGTTAAACTCGATTTTTTTTTTGAGACTTCGAAAAAGTGTGTACTTTAGCGACTTTCGAAAAAGTACCCTTATACCAAACATAACCGCTTAACGCTTTAGAAACCATTATATGAAGAAGAGTTTACTTGTAGTAGCCTTAGCCTCTCTGACGTTTTCTGCATTCGCCCAGCAGGATCCACAATTTACCTACTGGATGTTTGACCGTCAGTCGTTCAATCCCGGTGCGGCAGGGGTTGATAAGATGCACTGCATTTCTGCTTTTTACCGTGATCAGTGGGATGGATTTGACCGTGACCCGAAGACATCGCTTTTTAATTATTCAGGAAATGAATTGGTAAATAATCAAGAAATTGGTTTCGGAGTTACATTTTATAATGATATTCTTGGCCAAGAACAAAACAATGCTTTTCGTTTGTCTGTAGCTCCAAAGTTTGATTTGGGCAACGGAATGAAAGTAAGTCTAGGTTTGGGATTGGGCATATTAAATAAGAAATTGGGTGCCACCTTTATTTGGATAGATGATGATGATCCGACGAGGGAGGATGCAATAGAGTTGTGTAAGAATA
>JBMOFW010000187.1:0-5464 GCA_049318685.1 Flavobacteriales bacterium | reverse complement strand
CATCCTCATTTGCCACTGGCGCATCATTCACTGCTTGAATATTGAACACCAAATTGCTAAAATCGGCTACACCGCACGGGTCGATGGCCATAATCAAAATAGTGACAGTACCGCTGTAATTTGCCGCAGGGACATAAGTGAAATAGCCGTCATTAAACAAGTTGAGCGCTCCCGAAGGCACACCATTGATGACTTGATAAAGAAGCATTTCGTCATCATATTCAATGTCGTTTCCTCCAATATATCCATTGACTACTTGATCCTCATTGATAGTATAAACATCATCCACTGCGATTGGCGGATCGTTGACAAAAAGCACTTCTATTATTAATGTGGCTTGATCACATGCTCCGTATGGATCGCATACTTGGTATTGAATCACCTCCATACCATACCAATTCAAATCAGGTTGATAGCTGTATGAACCGTTTGCATTGAAAACAAGATTTCCGTTCGTTGCCCCCATCATTAGAGAATAGACAAGGGTCATGTTTTCCGGATCGGTATCATTTGAAGCGACACTTCCCGAAACCGAACCATCCTCAGAAGTAAATGAATCATCATCATTCGCCACCGGCGGTTGATTCGGAGGAGTGATATACAAGGTCACTAAGCCTTGATCGCATGCGCCACAAGGGTCGCAGCCTTGATACATAAATGTTACCGTACCAGTGAAATTTGCCGGTGGTGTGTAGGTAAAATTACCATTAGTCGAAAGCGCCAAAGTGCCCACAGATGGTGCGAGCAATACATTCGAAAAAATGGGTTCGATATCAATATCTACATCATTCGCTACCACATTACCTGTCAATAATGAGTTACGCTCCCCATAGAAAACATCATCATAGACAACAGGTAAGTCGTTCACAAAGATGAACGCCAATTCAAGCTGACCTTGATCACATGCTCCACCGGGATCACAAACCTGATAGGTCACATAAACAAACCCAACAAACTCCGGTTGGGGGACATAGTTGTAGGTACCGTTCGGATTAAGGGTCAACGTACCGACGTTGGGCGAAATACTCACCACGCTATACGTCAGCGCATCTCCTTCGGGATCATAATCATTGTCTGACAAATCTCCACTTAAAGGAATATCTTCGGGACCATATGCCTCATCATCCACTGCAACAGGTGCTCCCATGCCTTCTCCTAAAATAGTCATCGACGCTTCTGCTTGAATGCCTATTAAAGCGGCTGTCACAAACAATAAAACGAATCGCAAATACATTTTTTTCATATCATTCACTCCTTGTAACTAGACTAACTAGCTACAAATTAGGTTGTTTCGTGGTTATTACAGCGTAATACAAAAATACGCTTAAAAACCAACTTGTACGGTTAAAAACCCCATTTTTGTTACATGAAAAGGCGCTTTTGTTCGACGAAAGCAACTTTGGTTACACAGTTGAACATTAGGCTCTTTGATTTTCAAAATGATATATATCGATGGAAATTACTATAAATCAAGCACAAAAGACCGTAGATGAATGGATTCACACCCACGGAGTGCGGTATTTCAATGAATTAACCAATATGGCCATGCTCACCGAAGAAGTGGGCGAAGTGGCCCGCATCATCGCTCGTCGATATGGCGAACAAAGCGAAAAAGAAAGTGACAAAGCCAAGGATCTGGGCGATGAAATGGCCGATGTACTTTGGGTGCTTATGTGTTTGGCCAACCAAACAGGGGTCAATCTCACAGAAGCTTTCCAACGCAATCTTGATAAAAAGACCAATCGTGATCACGACCGCCACCACAATAACTCCAAACTTCACTAATATGACCCGCCCAACTCCGCTCTCGTTCTCGTTCTTGTTCCCGTTCTTGTTCTCGTTCTTGTTTTTTGCCTCAGCGGGCGCTCAAACTTCCGGCACCGAACGCCTTACTTCATTCAACAAACGCAGCGAGCAATCATCCCTCTTCACCGGTATTCCCTTTCGCAATATTGGACCTACGGTGATGAGTGGACGGGTGGTGGACATCCAAATTAATCCCAACGATCCTACAAACTTTTATGTCGCGTATGCCAGCGGTGGCTTGTGGGTCACTTTTAACAACGGAACTTCCTTCGAACCCATCATGGACCATTTGGCGGCCATGACTATTGGCGCAATCGCTATCGATTGGAAAAACAACACTATTTGGGTGGGCACAGGAGAAAACAATTCAAGCCGTTCGAGCTACAGTGGTATTGGCATGTACAAATCCTTGGATATGGGTAAAACATGGCAATACTCTGGATTACCTGAATCGCATCACATCGGAAAAATTGTACTCCACCCATTCGACTCGAATAAAATCTGGGTTGGCGTGCTGGGACATTTATACACTGACAATGCAGAACGCGGTGTCTATTTCTCCAATGATGGCGGAAAAAATTGGGTGCATCAATTGAAAGCCCCCAACACGCAAACCGGTTGCATCGATATAGAAATCAATTCGAGCAATCCCGATGAACTCTTTGCCGCGTTGTGGCAGCGCGATCGCAAAGCATGGAATTTTTCTGAAGCGGGCGAAGGAAGTGGCATCTACCATTCTTTAGATGGTGGAAAAACATGGAACAATATTTCCAAATACCACGACTTTCCTGCTGACAAAAACACAGGAAGAATTGGAATAGCCTTGCACATAAAAGGAAAAGAGAAATTTCTCTATGCTGTGCTAGACAATCAAAATCTTCGCCCCGAAGAAAAAGACAAACCGAGCGATCGTTCGGTGTACAAAAAAACGGATTTTCAGAAAATGTCCAAGGAAGAATTTGCCAAAATCGATACTGCTGAATTCCGCAAATTCCTTGCAGACTATGGCTTTCCCAGAGAATACAATGTAGATACCTTGCAGCAAATGATTTCCTCTGGAAAAATCACGCCTACCGCGATCTATGACTTTGTATTTGATGCCAACGAAGATTTATTCAATACGCCTGTCATTGGAACCGAAGTCTATGCTTTCAATTTCACCACCCAACGCTGGAGTAAAACCCATGATGGCTTTCTCGACGACATCACCTATTCCTATGGCTATTATTTCGGTGTAATCGAAGTTGACCCCGTTGACCCAAAACGCCTTTACATCGCCGGAGTGCCGCTTTGCACAAGTGCTGACGGAGGTAAAACATGGAGCGGCATCAATCCAGGAAATGTGCACGTAGATCATCACGTAGTGCGCATCAATCCAAACAACACGAAACAAATTTGGAACGGCAGTGATGGCGGCGTGCAGATATCGTATGATCAAGGAAAAACATTTGTGAATTGTAACTCCCCAGCGGTTGGACAATTCTATACTGTTCAAGTTGACAACAACACCCCTTACAATGTCTATGGCGGCTTGCAAGATAATGGCGTGTGGGTAGGTTCGTCGCAAAATGTCCCCAACCGCAACTGGACCTACGAAGGCCGCTATCCTTTCGATTTCCTTATGGGGGGCGATGGCATGCAAGTGCAAGTCGATGCTCGCAATAGCGACATAGTTTACACGGGATATCAGTTTGGAAATTATTACAAACTCAATCGCGCCTCGAAGGAAGAAACCTATTTGCATCCTGCACATACACTCGGTGAAAAGCCACTGCGATACAATTGGCAAACGCCTATTTTATTGTCGACATTTAATCAGGACATTTTCTACATGTGCAGCAATAAAGTGCATCGTTCGATGGATGCCGGAGAACATTTTACTACCATAAGTGGTGACCTGACCCGCGGTGGAAAAGAAGGCGATGTTCCTTTCGGCACCATTACAACCATCACCGAATCACCGATCCAATTCGGCTATCTCGCCACCGGTGCCGATGATGGCAGTGTGCACATCACCAAAGACGGCGGCATTACATGGACCGACATCAGCAAAGGACTCCCTGCAAAATATGTGAGTCGCATTATATTTTCCCATCATCACAAAGACCGCATCTACATCAGTCTTAACGGCTATCGTGAAGACGACATGAAACCTTACCTCTTTGTCAGCAATGATGCCGGAATCACTTGGAAAAATATTGCCCTATCCCTCCCGCTTGAGCCCATCAATGTGATACGTGAAGACCGCACCAACGAGCAAATCCTTTATCTTGGCACAGATCACGGATTGTATGTTAGTATCGATGGTGGTATGCAATTTCATTTGCTGGGCGATTTGCCCCATGCTCCAGTTCACGATTTAGTCATTCAAGAAGACGCGAAAGAATTGGTTGTTGCAACGCACGGTCGTTCCATTTATATTGGCAGTGTGGTCGACATTCGAACCATCGCGGCCAACCCGAAAAGTCCGGTAGTTATGCATTTACCGGAAACCTTAAACTACCTTGACCCAGGAAGCAAAACTCCACAATGGTTTGAATCCCCAAAATCGACCATTGACATTCGTTATCTGAGCGAAAAAGACATCACACTCGAATTGTATACCAATGATTCCATCTTGATTTATTCGACCACATTAAAAGGTGGAAAAACCTTCCAAACATTCAGCTTTGATCGCCGCATCAGCAGCACCAATGTATCTTCATGGATTGATCAGAAAAAGGGTTGGAAAAAATCAGCCGACGGAAATATCTATCTCCCCGCTGGAGAATACTACTGGAAATGCCCCACGCTGGGAACGCGAAGTGTGAAGGTTGAATGATGAAGTGTGAAGGCTGATGTGTGAAGGCTGATGTGTGAAGGCTGAAGGTTGAGATGTTTAAAGGTTCAGATGTTTGAAGGTTAAATTACACCGGAGCGAAGCGACGCACACACTCGCACCAGCGAGTTACACCGGAGCGAAGCGACGTACACACTCGCACCAGCGAGTTACACCGGAGCGAAGCGACGTATATCGTCGGCAGCTCATTGCTGATGAAAAGAACAAATCGTCCCCCGACGTATATCGCCGGCAGCTCATGACTAATAAAGAGTACTAACGCAGCCCCGGCGTGAGGGTGCACACCGGAATCGGCTGCATCTTGTGTTGATTCGCGCGATTCATGCGCCAATAAATTTGTAAAACGGTTTTTTCACGCTCAGAAAAAGTGCTGTTTTCCAGATCAGGAAACACCTGACCATTTTTTTCAATCACCTCCATCGCCCACTCCAATTCTGGATAACTCGCACCAATTTGGTCCTCATCGCTGCGATCGTCGCCCCAAAGTCCATCAGTGGGCTTGGCGACCATGATGCTATTGGCCACACCCAAGTGTTCGGCCAACATATACACTTCCGTTTTGGTCAAGTCGGCAATCGGAGAAAGATCGACTCCGCCATCGCCGTATTTCGTGTAAAATCCTACTCCAAAATCTTCGACTTTATTGCCGGTGCCTGCCACCAATAGGCGGTGGATTCCGGCGAAATAATAGAGCGTTGTCATGCGAATACGCGAACGTGTATTGGCCAAGCTCAAATGCAACAAATGTTCGTCTTCCACCTGCGGAACCGAGGCCATGAATGAATCAAAGACACCGGTGAGTTCCACACGATGAAGACG
>JBMOFW010000186.1:0-5477 GCA_049318685.1 Flavobacteriales bacterium | reverse complement strand
GTATCCGATGTGGTCAAATTGATGAATGAATGAGAAGGGGCTACTTCAGTAGAAGAACTGCCATCTCCAAAATTCCAGAGATAGGTATCTGCGTTTTGGGTTGTGTTGCTGAACTGAATGTTGAGCGGCGAACAACCTTGAAGCACATCCTGATCTATTTCAACGATTGGCTTGGCATCTACAATCACGCTAGATGTGGTTGAATCTTCACACCAAGCGGTATTGATATGCAGGGTCACGTCAAATGTTCCGGAACCAATGTATTCATGCTGTGGGTTTTGCTCTGATGATGTATATCCGTCTCCAAAATCCCAACTGTATGTAGTGATAGGCTCACCGGGAATGGTGGTTGATGCTGAACTGAAATTGGCAATCTCCCCTTCACATAAATTGGATACAGCTATGTTGGCTAAAGGTGATGGATGAACGGTGATGGTCTCAGTATCTGTTCGACTACATCCATTGGAGTTGGTCACTGTTAATGACGTATTGTGCACTCCGGTTGTATTGTAATGTATTGGAGGTGGTACTTGTCCCGAATAGGTATTCGGTGCGGTGTCAAATGTCCAATCCCAAGCCACTACATTGGTACTTGTGTTGGCAGTATAATTCACATCGAATTCGTCGCATCCATGCATAGGATTGGCCACTATTGTAACACTTGGTCGAGGAAGAACGACCACTTGAACACTTGCAGCATCCGTGCAGCCTGCTGTGGCTCCGACGACACTTGTTTGTGTGGTCACTGTAAACGTTCCGGCTTGGTTAAATACATAAGTAATGTTGCCGCTTCCCGTATTGATCCAATTGTTGTTTGTTCCAAAATTCCATGACCAGGCGTTTCCTCCTGTTGATTCTTGATAGAAAGTAACGGATTCTCCTTGGCAGATGGTGTCTCGACTCGCAGACAAACCGGCTACCGGTGGAGGTACGATTTCTATGGTAATGGAAGTAGGGGCTATACCACAAAAATTACTATCCAAAAGTTGAACGGTATAGGTTCCTACACCGGGATAATGCATGGTATGGGGGAATGTGGGAGGCCATGGGGTCCAGTCAATGATGGAGTCATGACCAAGATTCCAGTAGTCACCAAAATTCCAATATTCGTAGCGCTGATAGATATTTCCTTGAAAGAAGCAATTGCGCTCTGTAGTATTTACAAAGGTTACTGTTGTATCAGGATAACATAATAAAGTAGCCGAAGCGCCAATACCGGGATCGTCTAGATCCCAGATGCGAATAGGATTAAATGTGGCCGTTGAATGCCCTCCTTGGATGATGTTACATTGGTTTTCAGCGGTAAGTGTAACGACAGTTTCACAATCTACCGTGCCTACTTGGTAGGTATGTTGAATGGTTTGATTCCAATTGGTATAGTCGAAAGTCAATTGAGGTGATCCATCTCCAAAGTCCCAAACAAATACGGTGTTTTCAGATACATTGGTTGAAGAGTTGATAAACTCCATCATTTGCGGTGCACATGCTTGAGTTAAACCGCCAACAGGAATTTGTATTGAAGCGCTCGTGGCTTCTTCTTGCACCAAGGTGCCGGTGATGACGCAACCGGTGTTGGTATCAGTGATGGTCAATGTATACGTTTCTACGGCTTCAGGATAAAGGTGACTGATGCTTTGCGGCGCATTCCAGTTGGTTCCGGATTGTACAGCCGAGCCATCACCCCAATCAATGGTATATGATACCCAGTTTTGCGGCGATTGGAGATTGAGTGTATAGTCACCGCCATTGCATGAATACCACACCGGTGTTCCCGAAGGAGTACCATTGAAATTGTAAAGTGTGTGGCATTGACCAAGGGTTGTCAAACTAACCACCATGGCCGCAAATAGGATGGTTAAAGCTCGAAATATGGTCGTGGTTCTTGTCATAGCCCACTGATACGATAGAGCCTTTTTAAGGTTCTATTTATCCGATGAATTAGACGAAAGACTAACCGAATGGGATGAATCTATGGCCGGACCGGATGAAATTAACCACCAATTTCCCGTTTGATGCGCTCTGTGATCTCCGCCACTGCGGGACAAACGAGCGTATTGCGATAGGTTAAATCCATGATTTGAGTCATATTCTTGCGATCAGTGTGGGGATACTCACGACACGCTTTCGGGCGCACATCATAAATTTTACAATAGTTGTCAGAATCTAAAAACAAGCATGGACTTGAATTCAAAACCCAATCCCCGTCTTCATCGATGTGCAAATGCTTTTCGGTGAGCTCGGAAGGACGCATGCCTAAGTGAGACGAAATGCGATCTATATCTACATCACGAAAGATGGGGCTCGTAGTCTTGCAACAATTGGCACATTTCAGACAATCAACTTCTTCGAAAATTTCATCATGATGATCGTGAAATAAACGATCGAGGTCTTTTCGTCGACCCAATCCTGCATAGAATTTTTTATTCTCTTTGCGTAAACTCTTTCCTTTGTCAAGATATTTCTTCAGTTGTTCGTCCATTAGAAAGGGTCTGCAAAAACCGGGTTTTGAGTAAATGAAGTGTCTGTTAAGCACTTGAGAAAAGCCAATAAATCGGCCTTTTTCTGTGCGGTAAGTTGAAGTCCGCCGGAGGTATATTTCATAAATGCATCAATGGTCGAAGAGGGCGTTCCTCCGCCATTGTAGTGCTCAATGACTTGTTCCAATGTGACAAAACGCCCGTCGTGCATATAGGGCGATGTGAGTTCCACATTGCGCAAGGTGGGTGTTTTAAATCGCCCGCTATCCAGTGGATTTCCGGTGACCAAGAATCGTCCAAGATCGTTTTCAAAACTAGCATCCAAACCATTATTATGAAATAGATAATCAGACATCTGCATGGATCCAAAACCGTGACAGTGAAAGCAATCTGCGCCACCTTGAAAGGCCGGATTCACTTCGGGATCTCCGCCTTCGGTAATGAATAAATTAAAACCGCGTTGTTCTTCTTCTGTGAAAATGTATTGTCCAATGCGCTGTTTATCGAATTTGGATTCCGCACTGATCATGGTTCTTAAAAATGATGCTAGTGCTTTGGCTGTTCTCGATTTGGTAATGTCTTCGCTACCAAATGCGGCTTTGTATAGCGGCGGATACAAAGGATCCGCTGCCAATTCGGCCAATGCATGCTCCCATTCTTCATTCATTTCAATGGGGTTCTCAACAGGTTCAAGCACTTGAATTTCTAAAGTGGCTGCCCGACCATCCCAAAAGTAATTCATCGCCCAACCTAGGTTGACAAGAGGCATGGCTTGGCGCGTGCCGATGGCCCCGGTAATGCCCACAGAAAATGTATTGGGATCACTAAAGCCGTGCTCAGGTAAATGACAACTGCCGCAACTTTGGGTGTTGTTTCCACTCAATTTTTTTTCCCAAAATAAATATCTCCCTAAAGCGATAGACTCATAAGTCAGTGGGTTGTCTGCCGGAATATCCATGGGCGGAAAGAAAGGCGGGATTTCCAGTGGATACGGCGTACCATAGGCATCGACAATTTCAGGCGTAGTTTCTACATCATACTTGCATGCATGAAATATCGCAGCGATCAACATCGCTGATATCACTATCCCTATTTGACGTTTTAAAGTCATGGTGTCAAAGGTAAGAACCCCGCATTTTGAACAAAGTTCCAATCGGTGAGACTTTTTAAGAAAAGTTCCAAATCCAACTGCTCTTGTTCTGTCCAATCCATGGGTTGAATTAGATTACTTTTATTCGGATGGGTGTGACCTCCCATATTGTAAAAAGCAATCACATCTTTCAATGTGTTCAATGACCCATCATGCATGTAAGGTCCGGTCAATTCAATATTGCGGAGGGTGGGTGTTTTGAATTTACCTATATCTCCTTTCTGATAGGTGACGCGCTCTAATCCAGGATCGCGATCCAATGTGTCGAGACCTATGTTGTAAAATTTGGCATCAGTGAACAAGGGGGGAGTATGGCATTTGCTGCAAGCGGCTTTATCACTAAAAAATAGATTCATTCCGCGTTGTTCGGCTTCGTTGAGTTCGCTTTTTTGATGGTTGTAAAAATACCGGTCAAATCGACTATCGGCGGATATGAAAGAACGCTCGTAACAGGCAATGGCACGAATGATCACGTATTCATCCAATTCGCGCTGATAGGCTGCTTGACTAAGCTTATTCAAGTAATCATCCTTACACAATAAGGCGGCAGCTTCATTCAGCGGAAACGCCATTTCAACGGTGTCTTGAATAGGAGCTAGGACTTGTAGTTCCAAGGTGGCCACACCGCCCTCTGACATGAAGTGGGGAGCCCAACCTAAATTGGCTAATGTCGGTGAATTGCGAATGCCTTTTCTACCATGTGCTCCCACGCTTTTTTCTTGCCCATCGGCAAAGGCCATAGATGTGACATGACAGGAAGCACAACTCATGTTTTGATTGGCTGATAGTCTTTTTTCGAAAAATAATCGGCGACCCAACTCCATGCGAAGGTTGGTGGGCTCATTGTCTTTTGGAATCGGCATTTCCGGAAAAAAAGAAGGAACACGGTAACTGTATTTTTTTTCCGTAAAATGCTCATTGGATGAACTACAACCAATAAGGAAGAAAAGAATGAAAGCAACTATGACATCAGTGCACTTCAATGGAGGCTGCTAGATTATTGATAAATCGTTCGGCGAGCGCAAAATTATCCGACGTATGCGTGATGTAATCAGTAGATACATCAATGGGATCGGTGTCATTATTGAAAATTTCATCGATATGCATGGAAACAATGATGTCTTGACTTCCATTCAAACCAATGGTGAAAGGCTTTTCGAAACTAAACGTACGATATAACGGATCATCTCCAGCATGAAAAGAAAAAGGATTTGTGAGACTAGCACCTTCCGTTCCGGTAAGGTCTGATTTTCCTTCCATTTTGGAAAAGATGTATCCAGTATTCCATGTCCAAAACATGCCTTGAGAACCTTGCACGCTTAATGGGTGCGAGTTGGTATAAGTCGTTGGATCAACATCTTTGTTATACTCACTAGGTATGCCAACGGCAAATTCAATGCGCGCAATTTCAGAAGGATCAATATTTAAACTAATAACAGGATCTGAATCCATGTTGAATAAGGCGAAGTCCTTAACAAGAATAGATGAACCGTCGCTCTTGATTAATTTAATATTACTGAAATAGGTATAGAAATAATCAATGCGAATACGATGGCCTAAACCATCTTGATACACTTTGGTGCCAGTGAAAGATTCATTGCCAAAGTAACTCTTGAAATGAATATTGACAATCGGCTCCGCTTGTTCTCTGCTTGGATCGCATCCCATGAGCAGAATCAGAGATAGGCCAAAAAGGAAAAAATGGTGTCGAATATTCTTCATGCTTTATATACAAGCAATGGGTTACAAACCCGAAAGATAAGGAATTGCCTTGAGAATCGGCCTAAATCGGATCGACGTCGATTTGAATTTTCACAGATTTAAACTCTTGCTCGCCGAGGAGTTCAAAA
>JBMOFW010000185.1:0-5577 GCA_049318685.1 Flavobacteriales bacterium | reverse complement strand
GTTGGTTTATTCGTTTGGTGGTTTATTCGTTTGGTGGTTTGAGAGTTTGGTGACACCCCAATATGGTTGCGCAGCAACCCCTACCCCTTCATGGTTGCGCAGCAACCAATCCCTCAACCAAACCCGTAGTCTCGCCGCAGGCGAGACGTCCCGTAAGATGCGAAGCATCTGTCCCCAAGGCCCCGCAGGGGCCGCCCCGTAGTGAGCGCAGCGAACGTCCTTTTTGTCAGGTTTGGGGCCGGTGGCACACCCCTTGTCATTGCCCCCTCAACTTAAAATATTAACCATGAATTTTGAAGACGAATTCTTCGCGGTGATCAATGATGACGGGCATGATCACGATTTTATCCCGCTCATTTCTGCCGAAGACGAAGATGCCATGGATAAAGAACATACCCCCGAAACTCTGCCAATTCTGCCACTTCGCAATACAGTGCTTTTTCCCGGTGTCGTAATACCCATTACCGTTGGTCGCGATAAAAGCATCAAACTCGTACAAGAAGCCAATAAAGGCAATAAAATAATTGGTGTCGTTGCCCAAGTCAATCCGGATGTGGAAGAACCCAGTTTCGGCGATCTCAATAAAATTGGTACGCAAGCCACCATCATGAAAACCCTCAAGATGCCGGATGGTAGTACTACCGTCATTTTACAAGGAAAAAAACGCATTGAAATCACCGGTATGGTGTCTACGGATCCCTATTTCAAAGCGCAAGTAATCGAGTTTAGTGAAACCATCAAAGATGAGAATGTAAAAGAAAATGCCGCACTTTTCGAATCGCTCAAAGACTTGGCACAAAAGATCATCCAGATGTCGCCGGAGATTCCAAGTGAAGCAGCCATGGCATTAAAAAATATCAATGGCCTCAGCTTTCTCACCAATTTCATTTCGTCCAACATGAAGGCACCGGTGCAGCTCAAACAAGGCTTGCTCGAAATTGCCGACCTCAGCGAACGTGCGAAAAAAGTCCTCGAACAATTGAACAAGGATTTGCAAATGCTCGAGATGAAAAATGAAATTCAGAAAAAAGTACACACGGATATTTCCAAGCAACAACGTGAGTATTTTCTTCAACAACAAATGAAGCAAATCCAAGATGAATTGGGGGCTAATCCTGTCAAAGAAGAAATTGAGGAAAAGAAACAACGCGCTAAAACAAAAAACTGGAATGCCACTGTAGAAAAAGCATTTCAAAAAGAAATTTCGAAACTCGAGCGCATGAACCCGCAAGCGGCGGAATTCAGCGTGCAATCCAATTATATCGATACACTGTTGGATTTGCCTTGGGGGGAATATTCAGATGATAATTTCGATCTCAAACACGCTCGTGCTGTGCTCGATCGAGATCACTTCGGCATGGAGAAAGTGAAAGATCGCATCATCGAACATCTTGCGGTACTCAAAATTAAAGGAGATATGAAGTCTCCGATTATTTGCTTGTATGGCCCTCCCGGTGTCGGAAAAACATCCTTAGGAAAATCCATCGCCGAAGCACTAGGTCGCAAGTATGTGCGCATGTCGCTCGGTGGATTGCATGATGAAGCTGAGATTCGCGGACATCGCAAAACGTACATTGGAGCTATGCCTGGGCGCATTCTCCAAAGCCTGAAAAAAGCAGAGACCAGCAACCCGCTGTTCGTACTCGATGAAATCGATAAACTCGGTCAAGGCGTGCATGGAGATCCAAGTTCCGCTATGCTCGAAGTGCTCGACCCTGAACAAAATCACGCGTTCTACGACAATTATGTTGAGCTCGATTATGATTTGTCGAAAGTGATGTTTATCGCTACTAGCAATTCGCTTTCTACCATTCAACCTGCGTTGCGCGATCGTTTGGAAATAATTGAAGTCAGCGGTTACACGGTGGAGGAGAAGGTGGAAATCGCTAAGCGACACTTGATTCCAAAACAACTGCGAGAAAATGGATTGAAAGAAAAACAAATCAGTTTTCCGGATGCCATCATCGTCAAATTGATTGAAGAATATACCAATGAAAGTGGTGTGCGAAGTTTGGAAAAGCGCATTGGAAAATTGATTCGCAATCGCGCAAAGCAGATTGCTTTAGAAGAAAAATTTGCGACTGTGCTCAGTGCACAGGAAGTGGTGAAGGTGCTTGGCCCAAGCTATGAAAAAGATAAGTATACAGACAATGATGTGGTAGGTGTAGTGACGGGGTTGGCTTGGACACCGACGGGCGGCGATATTCTGTTTATTGAAACCAGTTTGACAAAGGGAACCGGCAAATTAACCCTTACCGGAAATTTGGGTGATGTGATGAAAGAGTCGGCAGTGATCGCATTGGAATATTTGAAAGCCCATTGCGAAATGCTTGATATGGCGGTTGAAGATTTTGAGAAATACAATGTCCATATTCACGTGCCGCAAGGTGCTGTGCCGAAAGATGGACCAAGTGCAGGGATTACGTTGCTTACTGCATTGGCGAGTGCATTTACGAAACGAAAAGTGAAGAAGTATCTCGCTATGACAGGCGAAATCACTCTGCGTGGTAAAGTACTTCCTGTTGGTGGCATCAAAGAAAAGATTTTAGCAGCTAAACGCGCCGGGATAAAAGAAATCATTCTTTGTGAGCGCAATCGAAAAGATATTGAAGAGATCAATGAACGCTATTTGAAAGGGCTTAAGTTTCACTTTGTAAACGAAATGCATGAAGTAGTGGATTTGGCCTTGCTTTCTCGCAGACGCTAATGATTATCTTTGCAGCATGATATACCCGATTGTCGCATACGGAGACCCCGTTTTGAGAAAGAAAGCAGAGGAGATTACTCCCGAGTATCCCGGACTGAAACAATTGATCGAGGATATGTTCGAAACCATGTACAATGCGCATGGTGTAGGATTGGCTGCACCGCAAATTGGAAAGGCGATTCGTTTATTTATCGTCGACGCAACGCCGTTTGCCGAAGGCGAAGATGGTGATCCCGATTGTGAAGATTTTAAACGGGTGTTTATCAATCCGATTATATATGAAGAAGAAGGGGAGGAGTGGGGCTTTGAAGAAGGCTGTTTATCGATTCCCAATATTCGCGAAGAAGTGTTTCGCAAACCCATTGTGCGCATCGAATACTATGATGAAAATTGGGATCTGTATGAAGAAGAATTGGATGGTTTTGCCGCACGTGTCGTTCAGCATGAATATGATCACATCGAAGGCGTCTTATTCACCGACCATTTGAAATCCATTAAACGGACTTTATTGAAAGGAAAATTGACTGATATCTCTCATGGTGACGTCGACGTCGCCTACCGCATGAAATTCCCGAAGTAAAAGAAGATCTAGAACAAGAACTAGAACAAGAAACCCTGAACTCTGAACCCCGAACCCTGAACTCTGAACTCCGAACCCTGAACTCTGAACCCTGAACTCTGAACTCCGAACCCGAATGAAATACCTCCTTTCCATATTTACAATACTTCTGTTAATCGCTTGTGGTCAAAACACAGAACAACAAGATCCGGTGGCTTTTGCGCAGCAACAACAAAAGGAATCGCTGCTGATGACGATTGATTCTTTGGAGAAAAAAATGAACGCGCCTTCTGACCAGATTGATCGTTCATTGGCCGCCAAAGCGATTGACAGTTATTTGCGCTATTATAATTTGAATAGTCGTGACACCGCATCTGCTGAAATGGTGTGGAAGGCGGCCAATTTATCAGAAGCATTGGGGCGTCATCAAAAAGCCATTGATTTGCTCATTACCTATCACGACGGTTTTAAGTCGGCACCAAAACGAGCAGACGCGATTTATTTGATCGGATTCATTTATGATTCGGGATTGCACAATGCCGACAAGGCTCGGGAATTTTACAACCGCACTATTGAATTGTATCCCGGAACATTCTGGGCGAAACAAGCAGAACAAGCGTTGCCATTGGTGGGCATGACCGATGAGGACTTGGCTAAATTTCTTGATAGTAAGGCAAAATAATTGCGATATTGCATCGTTACCCACCCCGCCATGACCCTAAAACCCGCCTCATTCCTCACTCCTCACTCCTCACTCCTCCTTCTGTTTTTGTTCTCGTTCTTGCTCTCTGCCGCCCAGCCGGGAGGGCAGTCGGTTTTTAATTCGCTGAATATTCAAGGGTCAGCGCGAGTGGGAGCTTTAGGTGGAAATTTCTTTGCGGTGAAAGATGGAGATATCACCTTGGCGGCCATCAATCCATCATTACTTGATAGCACGATGGATGGAAAATTGGCGGTGAGTTATGTCGATTATTTTTCTAAAACCAATTTTGGTTTCGTCAATTATGGTCATCGCATCAATAAAAAAATTACCGCTTCAGGGGCTTTGCAATTTTTTGGATATGGAAAAATGGATCAATTGGATCCGTTGGGAAATGCCACAGGTTCCTTTAACGCGGGTGATTATGTGCTCACTTTAGGTGCCGGCTATCAAGTCGATAGTTTGTGGAGCGTGGGTGCAAATTTTAAAACAATTTATTCTTCCGTAGCTGATTATTATTCGTTGGGAATGGCACTCGATTTTGCCGCTACATACAACAATCCCCAGAAAAGATTTACGGCCGTAGCTTTAATCAAAAATGTCGGTCTGCAATTGCACACATATACCGCCGGCACGCGTGAGCGGTTGCCATTTGAAATGCAAATCGGGTTTACCAAACGTCCACAGCACGCGCCATTTCGTTTTTCAGTGATCTATGAACATTTGGAAAAATGGGATTTGAGTTACACCAACCCAAATGCCGATCTGGTGACCGACCCCATTACTGGCGAGGTCGTTGAAGATCGCAAGTTTGAATTGGGAGATCAGTTCATGCGTCACCTTGTTTTTGGAACAGAATTTTTATTGACCGAAACATTCAATATTCGACTTGGATACAATTACCGCCGCCGTCAAGAATTGAAATTACAAGACAAACCGGCCTTAGCAGGAACATCCATTGGTCTTGGATTAAATCTTAAGCGATTTCAAATCGGCTATGCACGAGCCATCTACCATGCCGCCGGTCCCAGCAATCACTTCACCGTGGGGTTTCGGGTTTCGGGTTTCTAGTTTCAAGTTTCTGGTTTCAAGTTTCTGGTTTGCAGAAGTTGAATATTCCGGTATCTTATTACTTCTCGGATTCATGTCTGGTGCTGCATTGGGGAGTCGATAAGCCATCAGGAGATGAGATTCCATCAATTTAAAAAAAATCAATGGATAGTAGTTTTTTAAGAATCGAAGTAATATACATCACCGAATAACTTGAAACTAGAAACCAGAAACTTGAAACTATTTCTTCCACTTTATACCATCAGGAGAACTTGTTTTTAAGTATTTGATGAATGCAGATATTCTTTTGGATAAAAGAGAGATTTCTTGTACGAGCGTATCATGCTGTTGTTCATTGAGCACTTTCATATCGAATAATCGAGTGTATTGCGAGGATAATTCTCCTGCAGATCCTTTTGCGATAAAGAGATATTGAATCAATTCTTTTTTACCGTCGCGTTCCATTCCTTCTGCAATGTTATCCATAATACTTCCAGAAGAGGATAGCATTTGTTCTTTCATCCGAAATCCAATGACGCGTTCGTTCTTTGTTACCAACAT
>JBMOFW010000184.1:0-5580 GCA_049318685.1 Flavobacteriales bacterium | reverse complement strand
GTTGTAATATTCATCCAATTCATCATCCATCAAAAGAAACCGCCCATCCTCAGTCAACCAACCTTGGTGGCAATAAGCACTTCCATCATAACCAGTAATCGATACAGTGCTTACATCTGAAACATCCGTTGCATCCACGATGGTGAGATTCGCCGGATTATTTCCGTTATAACAAAAAACAATCGTGTGGCCTTGGTAATCGGCATCGGGTCCGTTATACGTCATCACCTGGGCTTCGTGGGTATAGCCATCGAGATCATAGCCACCGGCCAGCACAGGCGTCAATGGATTGGAAATATTCACAATATGCAATCCTCCAGCAAAAGTGTTGGTTCCGCACGCATAGAGCATTCCGGCGTCTTCATCAATTGTCAACGTATGACATTTACCGAATCCGGGATAATGCGCATCTTCTGTGAATGTATATGGTATGGTTGCTGGATTTCGCAACCGTGTCAAATCAAATACCTGTAAGCCATGACTGCCCGCTTCACTGCCCACAAACATGTAATTCTGATAGGTGCGCAAAGTCCGCCACAAAGAGTTCACTGTATGTGTTGGCAAATACCCCAAATAGATTGGATTTTCAGGATTGGCAATGTCAAAAAAAGAAACTCCATTCGACACACCGAGCAATACATACTCTTTCCCATCTAATGGATCTGTCCAGCCCCAGACTTCATTTGTGGTGCCGCCTCCAAACACTGATGCCGGAACATGCGTCCAAAAATCGATGTTCTGACAACTATATCCTGCCGCTTGCCCCGCTTCACAGGGAGTTTGCGCAATAGATTGAAATTGACAGAGTAGGAATACCAGTGGGAGTAAATACTTTCGCATATCCACAAATATAGTGAACCTCTTTACGGAATACTTGTTTTACACATTATGAAGATCATTGTTAGCGGTGGAAGTGGTTTGGTCGGCAAGGCGCTGATTCAAAGATTAACTTCCGAACACCACGAGATTATCAATCTCACAACATCTCCGAAGAAAACAGGTCGCCATGGAAATGTGGAGCATGTATTTTGGAATCCCGCGGCTGAAGATATTCCAGCGCATATTTTCACAGATTGTGATGCCGTGATCAACTTGGCGGGGTTCAATATTGCCAACCGTTGGTCGAAGCACAATCAGCAAGAAATGATGGATAGCCGCATAATGTCGACACGCTTGCTGGTTCAAAAAGTAAATAATCACTGCCTTAAAAACATTACCTTCATCAGTACATCGGCTTCTGGCTTCTATTTGGCGAGTCGCGAGTTAATGGACGAAACAAAACCAAAAGGCAATGACTTCCTCGCCGAATTATCCGATGCATGGGAAAAAGAACTCCTGCCGCTTTCTCCAGAAAAATGTCGTCTTGTGGTTCTACGCGTAAGTGTAGTGCTCGACGCACATGATGGCGCCGTGGGCAAAATGCTGCCTTTTTTCAAACTTGGGCTGGGCTCGGCAGTGGGCCATGGCAAACAACTCATGGCGTGGATTCATATTCACGATTTGGTCAACATGTATCATTTTGCTTTGCATAATCCGATAAACGGTGTTTTCAATGCTACAGCTGATCAAGCATGCAGCAACTATGATTACTCCAAGGCGCTTGCAAAAGCAATTCGAAAACCTTTCTTTTTACCAGCCATTCCTTCATTTATGCTGTATTTACTTTTTGGTAAAATGGCCATCATGCTGTTACAAGACCGCAACCTCAGCAATGTAAAAATCAAGCAAGCCGGATTCACATTTGCTCATTCCCAAATCAACTCCGCACTCGCGTCGCTATTCCCGCATGAAACAAAAAATTAGTATTCATTGGTTTCGTCGCGATTTGCGATTGGATGATAATGCTTCGCTCTGGGCTGCATTGAAATCGGGTGCTCCGGTGCTTCCTATTTTCATCTTTGACAAATACATTCTCGATAAGCTCGAAAATAAACAGGATGCACGTGTTCATTTTATTCACAACACCATTACTTCGTTAGACGCGCAACTTCGCCAATTTGGTTCTGCTTTGCGTGTATTCTATGACACACCAGAAAATGTGTACAAGCAGTTGTTGGACGAATATGCCATTCATGAAGTTTGGACCAACCGTGACTATGAAACGTACGCTCAGGAGCGCGATCAAAAGATCTTCAATTTACTTCATAAAAACAATGTGGCGTTTAAAGGGAAAAAGGACCATGTCATTTTTGAGAAAAACGAGGTGCTCAAAGACGATGGAAAACCCTATACTGTATTTACGCCGTATAGCCGCAAATGGAAATCCAAGTTGACCGCATTTCACACCAAAGCCTATCCGACACTCAAGTATGCCAATTCATTTTTCAAAACCCCACCTTTCGCTATTCCAACGTTGGGCGACATGGGGTTTGAAGCATCTACGATAGAAATCCCTTCTTCTTCGATACCCATTTCTATTATCGAAAAATACGATAAAACCCGCGACATTCCTTCGATGCATGGCACCACGCGTCTAAGCATTCACTTGCGATTTGGCACACTTTCCATTCGTCAATTGACCAGCATTGCGCTTGATAAAAATGAAACTTGGTTGAATGAACTCATTTGGCGCGATTTCTATCAAATGATTATTCATCACTTTCCACATTCAGAAAAAGACGCATTCAAGCTGCAGTACGACAAAGTGGAATGGATCAATGATGAAAAAGGATATGCATTGTGGTGCGCCGGAAAAACGGGATATCCCATTGTCGATGCGGGTATTCGTGAATTGAACGCCACCGGTTTCATGCACAACCGCGTGCGTATGATTGTGGCTAGCTTTCTTACCAAACATTTGCTCATCGATTGGCGATGGGGCGAACGGTACTTTGCCTCAAAGTTGCTCGACTATGAAGCGGCCAGCAATGTCGGTGGTTGGCAATGGGCAGCGGGAAGTGGTTGTGATGCAGCACCCTACTTCCGCATTTTCAATCCCACCAGCCAGACTGAAAAATTCGATAAAGAAAAACGTTATATCAAACGTTGGGTTCCGGAATATGGCACCACATCATATCCCAAACCCTGTGTAGATCATGTCTTCGCGCGCAATCGTTGTTTGGAAACCTATAAAAAAGCACTCAAGAGTTAATCATGTTTCAGAGTCGCTACCTTTGAAGTATGTTTTCATTTGCATCACACCTCAAAGTCATCGATCTCTCGACCGTTTTGGCAGGCCCTTCCGTTGGTATGTTCTTCGCGGAGATTGGTGCAGACGTCATTAAAATTGAAAACCCCAAAACCGGAGGCGATGTGACGCGCACTTGGAAAAATGCCAAGGAAGGCAAAGATGACTCGGTGAGTGCATATTGGTCGAGCATCAATTTTGGTAAAAAATATCTTTCACTTAATATCGCCGATGCAGATGACCGCGCCACTTTGGATGCGATGCTTGTAGATGCAGATCTGCTTATTACGAATTTCAAATCAGGCGACGATACAAAATTTGGGCTTGATTTCCCTAGTTTACACGTACGTTTTCCAAAACTCATTTTGGCCTCTATTAGCGGATTTGTTTCCGCTCCAGAGCGCGTTGCCTATGATGTGGTATTGCAAGCCGAGACCGGATTTATGTTCATGAATGGCACACCCCATGGGCCTTCGGTAAAAATGCCCGTGGCATTGATGGACGTATTGGCGGCGCACCATTTGAAAGAAGCAGTGCTTTGCGCGCTACTCGAACGTCATCACACGGGCAAAGGCTGTGCAGTCAATTGTTCCTTAGAAAAAGCAGGCATAGCATCGCTGATCAACCAAGCTTCCAACTTCTTGATGAGTGGTGTAGTAGCGCAAAAGATGGGAACTCTTCATCCGAATATTGCTCCTTATGGCGAATCGTTTATTTGTGCAGATGGTAAAGAAATGGTTTTGGCTGTTGGCAGTGACAAACAATTTCAAAGCTTGCTCAAATTGCTTGCACTCGAAGCCCTGATTAGCGATGAACGATTCAAAGACAATCCTTCACGCTTAGCCAATAGAGCGGCATTGCAAGAAGTTTTGACTCCGGCCTTTCAGCAAAAAAATGCGGAAGAGTTGTTGCGTGCATTTATCCGTGAAAACATTCCTTCCGGTATTGTGCGCTCGATTGATGAAGTGCTTACTAAAGAACCCGCACTAT
The DNA here is from genome assembly GCA_049318685.1 of Flavobacteriales bacterium. Lineage (GTDB taxonomy): Bacteria > Bacteroidota > Bacteroidia > Flavobacteriales_D > Sanyastnellaceae > JAIXWP01. Next base: position 1,463 of record JBMOFW010000184.1, on the reverse strand, counting down.
CCATGATTCGTGAAGAAGAAGTTGGGCATTTCAATACGAAGCGCATCAGTTCTATTGCCTTTGATGTGATTACGCCGGGAGTTTGATTTCGTAAATTTTTCCGTTCTTATTGGTCAGATAGTTTTGACGCAACCACGGATTGTGGAGTTTGAGCGTTTTATAATTGATCCCGTTTTGCGCGGCAAATTCGGCGAAATCTTCAATCTCCGTTGAAATGGTGGTGGTGGTCACGGGAATAGGTTCATATAAATCTGCGGGGCGAATCACAAATCCATAGCGATCGGCATTATTGACTATTTCTTTCATTGCAAGAATGCGGAAGACATAGCGAGCCGTTTCTTCATTGAGGAGAAGTTGATAATAATCATTTCCATTTTGACGACCGATTTGTTTTTGGACGCCACCCATGCCCATATTGTATGAAGCCGCTACCATCGACCAGGTGCCAAATTTGGCATAGGCTTCTTTGAAATAACGACAGGCCGCACGGGTACTTTTCTCCACGTGATAGCGCTCATCCACCTCTTCGTTTATTTCCAATCCGTATTGTTTGCCGGTTTCGGGTAAAAACTGCCAAAAGCCAACAGCACCGCTGGGCGACACCGCATTGACATAACCACTTTCGATGAGTGATAAATACTTGAAATCATCCGGTACGCCTTCTTCCTTCAAAATGGGCTCTATTATCGGAAACCAACGATAGGAGCGCTTGATGGAAAGGAGTGTATTTGAATGCCAATACGTATTGACCAATAATTCGCGGTCCATTTTTTCGGCCACATCCCATTGATCCAAGGGAGCCGGCTCGCCACAAAAATTAGCCGACTCGGGCAATGGCAAAGAATAGATGCGGTATTTATCATTGACATGTTGAAGATAGGCTTCATTATCCGCTTTCGAAGGTTTAGAACCAACTACCCAAGAAGAGATGAATACGACCAATAGCGCAGACAAAGCACCTATGAAACCAGAAAGAATGAATATTTTTCGGGGATTACCCATGCCGAATAATTTGCTATAAAGTAAGTCTATAAATCAGGCCAATGATCAAATAGACCGTTAAATAATTCAACATCGGCATTTCCGTATTCTTCATATGGAGAGCAACCTTTCGATCAAGAACAAATAAATTGAGCAATCCTGCCACCATGACAATGGATAAAAAAATATCCGAACCCACGGTGTAGGCCCCAATTGCAGAAACCAGCGCTATCCCTAGTTTGAGTTGAAGAGATTTGATTTTAGAGAATAAGAAGAGTAGTACTACCCCCAAAAACACCCAAAATATGACCATCATTTTAGTAAAACCGACAAGTTCGGTGTGGGCTAAAAAAACAGCGGGGCCACAGAGTACTGGCCATCCATATTCAAAAGGAATTGACCATTTGTTTTCACGATTAAACAAGTCAAAAAACAAGGCGGTGACGCCTCCATGGCGGTAATAGTAGCTGCCTTGGGCCTGG
>JBMOFW010000183.1:0-5606 GCA_049318685.1 Flavobacteriales bacterium | reverse complement strand
GAAAAGAAAAATGGAACCATCGAATTGCTCTTCACCAAACCGATCACTGATCTTCAAATCATCCTGGCAAAATATTTTGCGGGATTGATTTTGGTCATTATTGCTTTATTGCCTACCCTGTTGTATTACATCACGATTTATCAATTGGGCAATCCGGTGGGCAACATTGATTCGGGTGGAACGTGGGGGTCGTATATCGGTTTGATCTTTTTGGCTGGCGGATATGTGGCGATTGGCATATTCGCATCGAGTATTAGCACCAATCAAATCGTGTCTTTCTTGTTGGCCGCTTTGCTCAGTTTCATCATGTTTACGGGCTTTCAAGCCATCGGCGATTTTAAATTACTTGGCCCATTGGACAATTTCATCATCAAACTCGGAATCAATGATCACTATATCGCGTTGAGTCGCGGATTAATAGATAGCCGAGATGTGGTGTATTTTATCACTTTGATTGCTGTTTTTGTACTTTTTACAAAAACTGTTCTTCAAAGCCGCAAATGGTAATTTGATAGCATTATTCCGTGAAGAAAATTTCCGTTTTACTCCTCAAATCCTACATCGGACCGTTCATCGTTACGTTCATCGTGGCGATGTTCATCTTCGAGATGCAGACCATTTGGTTGTATCTGGATGAGTTAGTGGGAAAGGGATTAGGAGTTTGGGTAATTTTCAAGCTGCTTATTTTTGCTAGCGCTCGTATTGTCAACATGGCCTTGCCATTGGCCATCCTCATGTCGAGCATTATGACCTTTGGAGCATTGTCTGAAAACAATGAGCTCACGGCCATGAAAAGCGCAGGCTTTTCATTGTTTAAAATTATGCGACCCCTGATTATTTTCAGTTTGTTTTTGTCAATGGGGGCTTTCATTTTCGCCAACAATATTTGGCCGATTGCCAATTTGAAGTTCCGTACTATGCTTTTCAGCATCATGCAGCAACGTCCGGCTTTCAATCTTCAAGACGGGGTATTCTACGGCGGCATAGATGGCATATCAATTCGCGTTTCCAAAAAAGACGAGAAAACCGGAGAATTGTTTGATGTCTTAATTTATGACCACCGCGAGAAGGGAAAGGGAAACCGAACGGTCATTCGGGCAGAAAAGGGTATCATGCAGCAGACGGATGATAAACGCTTTTTGGTATTGACACTATACAACGGTGTGAGCTATGATGAACAAACCGAAAAGAAAAAGCGCGATACGCGGTTGCAAAACTTCCCAATGGTGTCGGGCAGTTTTAAGGAGTCAATCATTCGTCTTGACATGAGTGCATTCGAATTTCAAAAGGGCGATGAAGAGGTTTATGAGCATTCGTATGAAATGATGAGTGCCTCTCAATTGGACGATGCCATTGATAGTTTGGAAACACGCATGGACAGCGTACAGATCAAATTGGCTGAGGCAAATTTGAAGGGCTTTCATTATATGCGCGATGCAAAAGCAGGTCCTGTAAACGCGCCTTGGTTTACCGAAACATTGAGCCCACAGGATTTGAGGCGTGCTGTAATCAATGCGAAGGAGATGACGAAACGCATGAAAGACACGGTAAGTCGACAAGAGGAAGAACTTTATAATCGCGAACGATTCATTACGCGACACAAAATTGAATGGCACCGTAAATTTTTCTTAGCCGTAGTCTGTTTGGTGTTATTCTTTATTGGTGCTCCATTGGGTGCCATTATTCGCAAAGGGGGGCTCGGATTGCCTACTATTATCGCTCTAGGATTGTTTATTTTTTATCAATTGCTTACCATAGCTGGAGAAAAAATGACCAAAAGTCTAATCATCGAGCCGTGGTTCGGTATGTGGATGAGTACTGCGATATTGATGCCCCTCAGCATTTGGCTGACCTACAAAGCATCGAAAGAAGCAACTTTAGTTGACAAAGAATCTTATATTAAATTCTTCAATAGAATTCTCGTTTTTTTACGCATTAAAAAACCGATTCAATCATGAAAATTCTTCAGCTTTGCCATAAACCTCCGGTGCCTGCTGTGGATGGTGGTTGTATCGCTATGAACAATACCACACAAGGTTTGCTTGCAGCCGGACACAAGGTGAAAATCCTGACTATTTTCACTCACAAGCATGGCTTCTTTCCAGAAAACATGCCGGATGATTACTTGAACGCGACTGAAATAGAGGGCGTATATGTTGATACAAAACTCAATGTAGTCGATGCCTATGCGAGTTTCATGACGGCCGATTCGTACAATGTCAATCGCTTTTTTAGTACTGATTTTGATATCAAATTAACGCGAATTCTCAAAAAAGAAGCCTTTGATGTGGTGCATCTAGAAAGCCTTTTCATGACGCCTTATATGGGGACCATTCGTCGATTAAGTCGATCTATTATTGTGTTGCGTTCTCACAATTTGGAATTTGTGATTTGGGAAAAAATGGCCAAAGGAACTGGCAATGTGTTTAAGAAGATGTACCTCTCTTATTTGAGCAGAAAACTTAAACACTATGAACTGAAATTGCTCAATGAAGTCTCGGGAGTAGCCACTATAAGTGATGAGGACAACAAGCGATTTCAATCCTTGGGTATTCAACGCCCGATGCAGACGATTCCTTTTGGACTCGAGTTGAGTGATTATTTTCATTACACCAATGATCAACCCGAGCTCGCGCTCTTTCATATTGGAGCGATGGACTGGATTCCCAATCAGGAAGGAATATTATGGTTTATGAGAGAAGTGTGGGCCAAAGTCCATCAAGCACATCCCCAGTTGAAATTGTACTTGGCAGGCAGAAGCATGCCTGAAGAGTTTACGCGAATGAATATCAAGAATGTGGAGGTGTTGGGTGAAGTAGATGATGCGAAAGTTTTTATGAATCAAAAGGCCATCATGATTGTGCCTTTGCTTTCTGCCGGCGGTATTCGTGTCAAAATTATCGAAGGACTTGCCCTCGGCAAAGCCATAATAAGCACATCGATCGGTGCAGAAGGAATAGATTGTGAAGATGGAAAACAATTGCTTATCGCTGATACGTCAGGAGAATGGATCAAGGCCATTGACCGATTGGTTCAGGATGCTGCTTTGGTTCGTCAATTGGGAACCTCTGGTCGACAGCATGCCTTACAATACGATTTGAAAAACACGACGGAGGCACTCGTAAATTTCTATAAACAACTCAAGCACTCATGAGATTATTCGTGCTGCTTTCTCGTGTTCCCTATCCTTTAGAGAAAGGAGACAAGCTGCGCGCTTATCATCAGATTAAATTGTTAAGTCAGAGGCATGAAGTATATTTATTTTGTTTGAATGACCAAACAGTGACAGAGCCTACACTGGCCCATTTGCGAACCATCGCGAAACATGTGGAAGTAGTCAATTTATCAAAAGTAATAATGGCATTTCGATTATGCCGAGCATTGTTTAGCAGAGAACCTTTCCAAGTCCATTATTTTTATCAAAATAGTATTCAGCGATTGATTAATCAACGCTTACGTGAATTTAATCCTGAACATATCTATTGTCAGTTAATCCGTTGTGCAGAGTACGTGAAAAATTTTCACGGCTGCCCAAAGACATTGGACTACATGGATGCATTCAATGCCGGACATCGCCGTCGTATTGATAGTGCTGATCGTTGGTTCAAACCCTTTGTGAAAGAAGAATCGCGTCGGTTAGTGACTTACGAGAATTTGATTTTTGATTATTTCGAACATCACACCATCATCAGTGCGCAAGATCAACAGTTGATTTATCATGAAAATCGAAATAAAATTCAAGTGATAGGGAATGGGGTGGATGTGAATTTTTTTCATCGAAATGAAAATAGCTCACATCGATTCGACCTCCTGTTTACTGGAAACATGTCATACCCCCCAAATGTGGATGCCGCTTGCCGATTAGCGCAAGAAATCTTGCCATTGGTGCGCAAAGAAATACCCAGTGCGCGATTATTGATTGCTGGTGCGTCGCCTGCGAAAAGCGTAGAGCAGTTGAGCAGTATAAATGGAGTGGAGGTGAGCGGTTGGTTGCCGGATATTCGGGATGCCTATAATAATGCATCCATTTTTGTTGCGCCAATGCGCATTGGAAGCGGAATGCAGAATAAGATTTTGGAAGCCATGAGTATGGAAATGCCGTGTGTGACAACTGCTTTGGTCGCCAATGCATTTCCCATCGACCATCGCCGATGGTTTGATATTGCAGAATCCAATGAAGATATCGCCGCCGCCATTATTCATCTTCACCAAAATGAGACCATGAGAAAACAGAAAGCGAATGGCGGACGCGAATTGGTCAAAGATTATTATTCTTGGGAGAGCACCGTAGAACAACTTAATACATTATTGCAATCATGAAAAAGACAATGAACCTCATCATAGTGATGACCGTGCTTTTCGGCCAAATTTCATTTGGTCAAACCGGAAAATTGGTAGCAGGCCCCATGCTTGGTCATGTTGATTTTCGTGAAGCCAATATTTGGATGGCTACACAACAACCGGGCAAATTGACCATTGAATATTGGAAAGAAAATGCAACCGAACATCAAACGCAAAGTGTAGTAGTGGCCGATGATATCTATCGCTCTGCAGTGGCGAATCTCGCATTTTTGGAACCAGGCACGCGCTACCATTATCAAATTAAAACACAGGATAAGAAAAAGCTCTTCGTTTATCCTTCATTTGATTCGTCTTATGTATTTACCACAGAGACGCTTTGGCAATACCGCACCGATCCGCCAACTTTTCGCTTTGCCTTAGGCAGCTGCGCTTTTATCAATGATTCGATCTATGATAGACCGGGCAAACCATATGGTAAAAACTACACTATCTTCAATGAAATTCGAAAACAACAGCCTGATATGATGCTTTGGATGGGTGACAATATTTATCTACGCGAAGTTGATTTTGAAAGTCGTCAAGGAATTAATTACCGTTATTTGCATGCACGCAAAATACCGTCATTGGCGGCTTTGCTGCATACCTGTCCACAATATGCGATTTGGGATGATCATGACTATGGGCCCAATGATGCGAATGGAAGTTATGTTCACAAGGATTGGACACTGGAAGCTTTCAAACGCTTTTGGGCCAATCCATCTTATGGCGGACCTGCTACCGGAGATGGCATCACCACACATTTTGCCATGAATGATGTTGAGTTTTTTATGCTGGACAATCGCTATCACCGCACACCCGAAAATGCTTTCGGAGTGAAACCAACGATTCTTGGAGAACAACAAATTCAGTGGTTGATTACAGCGTTAAAAACAAGTAAAGCCACGTACAAATTTGTAGTAATGGGGGGGCAGTTTTTAAATACAGCAGCCAAATTTGAAAACTATAGTGTGTATCCCGAAGAGCGCCAATTATTATTAGATGCGATAGAAAAAAATAATATAAAAGGGGTGATCTTCCTCACCGGCGATCGTCACTGCACTGAGCTGAGTGAATTGACCTTGCCCAATGGATTAAAAGTATATGATCTCACCGTAAGTCCTTTGACGAGCGGTGCTTACGATAATTCAAAAGAAGAAAATGCACTACGCGTAGATGGAACGATCGTAGCTGAACAAAACTTTGGAATCATCGCTTTGGAAGGTCCGGTGAAGGAAAGAAAGTTGACTATTTCTATTTTCAAAAGT
>JBMOFW010000182.1:0-5659 GCA_049318685.1 Flavobacteriales bacterium | reverse complement strand
CAGGACGTCCCGCATGTGCGGGACTACAGGACGTCTCGCCTTTGGCGAGACGTCCCGTAGCGAGCGAAGAAGGAACGGACCGCATGTTGATTACCCTCACTCCTACTCTTCACAAAAATGTATACATGGCCGGAACGCCCGACCAATACACCAACGAGTCTATATTCGACGCAAATGGCCGCGAAATCAGCTACAAATCATTTAATCAAGCTGAAGAACTCGAATTCTCTAATGAAAAAACATACGATGAAGGTGGTAGAAAAATCAAAGAAGTAATGTCTGATATTTTCGATCAAACAACAATCACATACACCTACAACGAACAAGGATTACTCGTCTCCTCCGAAATAACAAATGCAAGTGAAAATGGAACATTCAGTTCCAAGTATGCCTACGACAATCAAAACAGACTGGTCGCCAGTGAACAGGTCAATCTTGTATATCAATTAATGTATAATCAAATCTATTCCTACTCTGTTGATGGTAGAAAAACAACGATCTCTTCGTATGAAAACAATGTGCTCGTTGGGATGGAAGAAATCACTACAGACGAACTCGGACGCATTATCGAAAAAACTACCTACCCCGACGGTATCAATCCACTATTCAAAATAGAATCCACCTATGATCAATATAATCACGAAACTTCAACCATTGTAACTTCCTACTGGGAAGACGGCTCTGTTGAAAAAAGCTCTACGTTCTATACCTACGACGATCGCGGCAACTGGATTAAAATAGAAAGCATCGCCAATTACGGACATTTCATATCCGAGCGGACTTTCAAGTATCTTTGAGCCCGTTATGAGTATTGTACAGGAAATTCAACGCCGCCGCACTTTTGCGATTATATCCCACCCCGACGCCGGAAAAACTACATTAACGGAGAAACTCCTTCTCTTCGGTGGTGCTATTCAAACCGCAGGTGCGGTAAAATCGAATAAAATCACGAAGACTGCTGCATCGGACTTTATGGAAATCGAACGTCAACGGGGAATATCCGTGGCCACGTCGGTAATGGTGTTTGAATACAATGGCAAACAAGTCAATCTCCTCGACACTCCCGGTCACAAAGACTTTGCAGAAGATACCTACCGCACCCTCACCGCAGTGGATAGCGTTATCCTCGTTATCGACAGCGTGAAAGGGGTGGAAACGCAAACCAAACGACTCATGGAGGTATGCCGTATGCGCGATACGCCCGTAATCGTTTTCATCAATAAAATGGACCTTGAGGGTCAAGACCCCTTCGATCTTTTAGATGAACTAGAAGAAACGTTGAATATTAAAGTTCAACCGCTCTCTTGGCCAATCAGCAAAGGATATTCATTCAAAGGAGTGTACAAAATCTATGATAAAACACTCAACCTTTTCGAATCGCTCAAAACAAAAATCTCAGACGAGGTAGTGGCCATCGAAGATCTCAGCGATCCGAAGCTCGACGAATTCTGCGGTGAATATGCAGATCAATTGCGCGAAGATGTCGAATTGATCGAATCTGTATATGATCCATTCGATGTTGAACGCTACCTCAAAGGTGAACTCGCTCCGGTGTTCTTTGGTTCGGCCATGAACAATTTCGGGGTAAAAGAATTGCTCGACAAATTCGTAGAAATCGCTCCTCTCCCGCAACACCGTGAAACCACCAAACGCGTGGTAGAGCCAACGGAAGAAAAATTCAGCGGTTTCATTTTTAAAATTCACGCCAACATCGATCCTCGTCACCGCGACCGCATTGCGTTCTTGCGCGTATGTAGCGGCCGATTTGAGCGCAATACGTTTTACAAACATGTTCGACTGGGTAAAGAATTCAAATATCCCAACCCAGCAACATTCTTGGCCCAAGCCAAATCCACTATTGACGAAGCCTATCCGGGCGACGTTATTGGCTTGTACGATACTGGCAACTTTAAAATTGGCGATACACTTACCGAAGGCGAAGACATGATGTTCAAAGGCATTCCAAGCTTTTCTCCAGAGATCTTCAAAGAATTGGTCAACCGCGATCCAATGAAGACAAAACAATTGGAAAAAGGTATTCGCCAATTGACTGAAGAAGGCGTTGCTCAATTATTCATTCAAGAACCCGGAAGCCGCAAAATCGTGGGAACAGTGGGTGAACTCCAATTTGAAGTGATTAAATATCGTCTCGAAAATGAGTATGGTGCCAAATGTGAATTCGAAGCGAAAACATTCTACAAAGCATGCTGGATCACCACTACCGATCCCGCCAAGCTTGAAGAATTCAAACGCATAAAAGGAAATCACATGGTGAAAGACAAAGAAGATGTGGATGTATTTCTAGCGCCATCGAAGTTTATCCTTGATATGGAGCAACAGAATTATCCTGAACTCACTTTCCACTTCACGAACGAGAACATTTCTTAATTATAAAATTAAAAAAACCTGATTGGACAAATTTGTAAATACATCCAATCAGGTTTGTTCTAAAAATTCTATGTGTAATACACTATAGGCCGAGTCAATTATTCCACATTTACTTCCACAGACCATTCTCCCAAATATCCGGCACCATCGGTTGCATGCACATGAAGATGATATGCACCCGCTATTGCAATTGGTCCAACATTGATCGTACCTATATCATAGGAGTTTCCGCTTACACCCGATAGCTCTTGCTCCCATATCACGTCACCTGTTGATTCATTCTCCAATTCGACATGAATATCGGTCAAACCATCAGGATCTGTAACCGTACCGGTTAAAACAATGGTACCTCCTGCAGTCGTAATAATCACATAGTCCACTGCTTCCGGAGCACTTGAAATCGTCAATATGGGGAGATTCGTGTTTTCAATATGAAACGTTGTCACCGCTTCTGTAGCTTCATTCCCTTGATCATCGATCAATTGAACTTCTAGGTGCCAGTGACCACTAATCGTTGCAGGCACAGTATAACTAATTGTCTGAGTAAGTGCTGTGCCACTCAAATCAAAAATTTGCGTGTTTGACCATACCCCAACATTGGGAGCATCAACTTCCCCTTCTGTGCTGCCATCGTGCGTGTGGCCATCGTCTGCACCGTGAATATTTACTTTCAACTGATTCAACTCCTCGTTATCGCTAACAGTGATCTCTACACTTATCACATCGCCCGCATTCAGCTCATGTTCTTCGGCTACAGCACCATTGACTTTAATAGAGCCTATAACTGGCACCGTTGTGTCTTCTTTGTCCTTTTTGCAAGAAGCTAAAGCAAAGACAAGGGCTGTTAAGAAAATTACTTTTTTCATCATCATATGTTTAATTGTTTTCTTTTTCTCTTTGAAACGGCCACAGCAAGGATACATTGAAATTTCGACCTTGCTCCGGCAAATTTAATTGGCGATACGCACTCAGATGATTGAGATAATATCTATCCAACAAATTGTTGGCGGAAACCGCCAAATCCAGTGTTTGATTCCACAACACAAATGTTGCTTTAGCAAACACATCCAAGGTAAATGCACCTGAAGTAGGCTTTTCATTGCGGTCGGTGCTGCGTTGATCCGTCCACCCCAAATACATTGTACCAAAAGTCAGTGCTTCTACAATACCGAATGTACGTTCGGTTTCATAAGAAAACTTAAACCGAAAACGAGTTGGTGGAGTAAATGGCAGTGCCAATCCCGTGTTCACATTATACGATTTCACGAAATCCAATCCACTCTCTGCGTGCAAACTCTCAATCGGATGCCACTCTAAATACAGTTCCGCTCCAGCAAACCAGGCCTTGTGTTGAGCGTATTGATAAACCTGTCCTCCATTGGGTAAGGTTGAAAATTGGGCCGTCGGACGCAAGTAGATGTATCCATCAAAATAATTGAAGTAGGGAGTCCATTTCAAGTACACATTGTGCAATTGAAACAAGGCCGTAACATCAAATTGATAGCCAACTTCGCTTTGCAGAGTGCTATCGCCCATCTCATGTCGAAATGTGCCATGATGAATACCATTGATCATTAGCTCTGCGGGATTAGGCATGCGGAAACTGCGAGCAGCATTGGCCTTTAAATTCCATCGACTATTTGGTGAATAACTCCACCCCAAACCACCCGACAATTGATGAAATAATCGATGCACATTACCCGCGCGCTTCGTAAATCCCTGTATCTGCTCATCAGAATTGTAGTTTGGAGTAAAGTATTGTTCTCCTTTCACCTGCCCGAAATCATAGCGAATCCCTCCATTCCAAACCACGCGCTCGCTTTGGCTGGTGTGCTCTGTGAATATAAAAGCACCTGCATTCATCGATTGATGATTGGGAAGTAAAAACTCCCAACCACCGCGCTGATTCGATTGAATCGCTGCTTGAACTCCGGGAATAAAACGCCACTGACCAAAGCGATGCGCATGATATCGAATAGCTGTCTGCCATGTGGTCAACGTCAAATGATGCGCTAGTGAATTATCTGGCAAAGGTGCGTAGCCTTCGCGATGCGGCCGGATCATTTCCTTCCGCTCATTCCGTTGAATACCGGCATCCCATTGCAACCAACCCTTTCGCAAATTGTACGTCATATTCAATGAAGCCTTGTAATGGTCAACCACTTGATGCGGTAAATCGACGTTGCGCGTATTGCCATCATTTGCAATTGCTCCTCCCGAAGGGATACCAACAATGCCCGGAAACAACCCATTGCGTTGATGAAAATGGCTCCAAGTCGCTTTTAAAATCATTCGGTCGCTGGTATAACCTAGTGTGCTTTGATAATGAAAATCACGCCCCGCCGTATTCTTCAAACGCTCATTATACAAGGGCAATGTGCGATTCAAATAGGTAAATCGATCAGCCGGAATTCGTGTATCACCATACTCCGCCCACGTAGTGCGGATTTTTGCAAACCATCTGCCCCGCGCACCATTCAACGCCATACTCGACCCCAAATAATCATTGTTCGATCGATAATAAGTTCCTACTTCACCGCTCAAACCCGCTTGTGGCACAGCAGGGGTTTGAATGCGAATAACACCGCCCAAAGCATCGCTACCGTACAATAGCGTTGCCGGTCCCTTAATGATTTCTATGCGCTCAGCATTGTAAGGATCAATTTCCAATCCATGATCACTCCCCCATTGCTGCCCCTCTTGTTTCATGCCCAGATCGCTCACCACTATCCGATTACCGGATAACCCACGAATCACCGGTTTTCCGATACCAACACCGGTCTGCAATTGATTGATTCCCGGCAGCGCTGTTAAGCGTTGTGCCAAAGTTTGAGCAGGAGTCCCCTTCAATTCATCTTTTCCAAGAACGATCAAATCCAGCGATTGAGCCTGGTATTGCACTTTTGAAACTTCGCTTTCTATGACAACTTGCTTCAATTCAATGTGCGATGGTTCCAACAACATGATCCACCCCGAAGCATCACTTGACTCTACCGCGAAATACTCCGCGGCGGCTTTGTAGCCGACCATTTCAAAATGCACATGGTGCATTCCGGTCGACATCCCGACAAGATGAAACACACCTACCGAATCAGTAAGGGTTTGGAGATTGGACTCATGCGTGAAGACCCGAACACCCTCGAGAGGATGACGATCCGCAGCATCCAGCACAACACCACTCACAGTATAGAATGACATCTGACCGTTAGCCACAAATGAAAGTAGCACCGCCCAGAGAAGGAAGATTAATCTCATGGAGAAATAGAACAAG
>JBMOFW010000181.1:0-5683 GCA_049318685.1 Flavobacteriales bacterium | reverse complement strand
GCCCTTCATTTCCTTGGAGATAGCCGACACGGCGTGTATAGAAAATACCGGCTTGGAAAACAACTCAGTACCCTCTATAAAGAACTGCCGATTGTCTTGAAATTGCACTTCAAAGGGAGAAAGATTCAAAATCTGTTGGTCTGAAATGACTTGCCCAAAATCGGGAACCAACGTAGCATCTAGAGTAAACGCGTCATTTAAGCCCAGTTTCAAATCCATTCCAGCATTCCAACTGCTCTCTGTTTTCACGCCCTCACCGGTTTCCGCAAAATTTTGATAGTAAGAAGCGTATGGATAGAAAAACAAGCGTTTTGGGGGTTTAATATTTTCGATGCCCAACAATTTCCCCATTTGGGTAAGATTGCCCGCTTGCAATGGATTTACGCCACGCCAAAAACTATGGTGGCGGATGCGGCGAACCTCTCGGATAAAATTGATTCCCCATTCTTGCTGGGTTTTATCGGGAAACCGCAAGGCAGCAAATGGAATCTTAAATTCGGCAATCCATCCATTTTCTACCACGCGACACTTCGCATACCATACCGCATTCCAACTCACATCTTCACCCGTGGAAGCAGACTCTCGAGCATCCCATTGCTCTCCTTTGGGAGTAATGATAAAGGTATGACCATTGATTCCATCGTTGTAACATGAAAAGGTGATACCGCAATAGTCACTGTTACCATCCGAATCTCGACCCGAGAGTTGTGTCAGAATACTATCCGGATGATCATCATAATTCATAAAACCGACATAGATTGCCTCATCATTATAGACAATGCGTACTTCGGTGTGTTGTTTCAAAGGGGTCCCTGGATGCGGAGAGTCGACAATAAAACCTGACGCTGCTGGCGCCTCTCCCCAACATGCTTCATTCAATTCTCCATCAATCACAGGGGGTGTGACACATCGAATGGCGCGAGTTTCTTTTGCCTCATACTGACCTACCACCAAATTGGGCAAGCAGACTATTGCAAAAAAGCATATGAGCAATTTAATTGGAGGCATCGAGGTTTGATGAAGGAGCGCGAAATTAAGGACGAACAGAACAAACGTCTGCTGTTTCCGGTTAATTTTGTTAAGCATTTTTTCACACCTGAATTCGGCACCTTTGCGCCTAAATTTGCGCCACCAACAAAAAATTGACGTGATCAAACAGCTGCTCTTCTTACTTCTTATTGGATTTTGCGGCGTTTTCGATTCGCTTGCTCAAGGCAAATCCGAAAAATTTACACTCAGCGGTGAAATTAAAGACGCCGAAACCGGAGAATTGCTCCCGGGCGCATTGATCAAAGTACTTGATAATGTAGCAGAATTGCGGGGCACTGTATCCAACACCTATGGCTTTTATTCACTCACTCTCGCTCCGGGGAAGTACGAAATTGAATTTAGTTTTACCGGCTATACGAGTGAAAAAAGGACAGTCGAACTCAATCAAGACGTTCGTCTCAATGTAGACTTGTCTAGTCAAATTAAAACAACTGATGTTGTTGAAATCATTGCAGATAAAAGCAAAAACACCGAAAGCACCGATGTTGGGAAGATTGCCTTGGACGTCGATCAAATTAAAAAATTACCGGTACTTTTTGGCGAAATTGATATTCTCAAAACGATCACGTTGCTTCCGGGGGTGCAAACATCCGGTGAGGGCAATGCCGGTTTTTATGTGCGTGGCGGTGGCGTTGATCAAAATTTGATCTTGCTCGACAACTCGACGGTGTACAATGCTTCTCACTTATTCGGATTCTTTTCTGTATTCAATGCAGACGCGGTGAAAGGATTGGAGTTGACCAAAGGCGGTGTGCCCGCCAATTATGGAGGACGCATTTCTTCGGTTTTGGATATTTCATTAAAAGAAGGAAACAATAAAACCTATCATGCCGAAGGAGGCATCGGTGTGATCTCTTCTCGCTTGACGATTGAAGGTCCAATAAAAAAAGACACTTCCTCTTTTATTATCAGCGGCCGTCGCACCTACATCGACTACATGATTAAGCCGTTTATCAAAGATAGCAGCCCTTTCAAAGGAAGCGGTTATTATTTCTATGATCTAAACGCGAAATTCAATTATTTGATCTCAAAAAAAGACCGCATCTTTTTGAGTGGATATTTTGGCCGTGATGTCTTTGTCTTCAAAGATGCCAAATCCGGATTCGGAACACGCATTCCTTGGGGCAATGCCACCGGAACCATTCGCTGGAACCGCATCATGTCTGAAAAGCTTTTCATGAATGCGATAGTCACATTCACGGATTATAAATTTGCTTTTGAGGGATCTCAAGATCAATTTACTTTCCGCTTGCAGAGCGGCATTCAGGATTGGGGAACCAAAGTGCAATGGAATTATTATCCAAACTACCGCCATAGTTTTAAATGGGGAGTGGATTATACGTATCACATATTTTCACCCAACAGTGTATATGCGAGCAGCGGCGATACTGAATTTGATTTGGGTGAAAAAGTGAAATTGTATTCACACGAAGCGGCGGCGTATTTCCTCGATGAATTTGACATCACGGAGAATTTGCGCGTCAACGCCGGAGTGCGCTATTCCTATTTTGCACATGTTGGTCCATTTACACGTTATACAGCACAAGAAAGCTCTGTTTTCGGACAACAAGCAGCACCGCTCGAAACCAAATACACTAAAGGAGATATTGTTGGCGACTACGGCGGATTCGAACCGCGACTTAATGTGCGATACAATATCAATAAATATTCGAGCATCAAAGCCGGATATATGCGCAATTTCCAATACATCCATTTGACCAGTTTGAGTCCGACGTCTTTGCCTACAGATGTGTGGTTGCCTTCCACGGAAGTGCTTCGTCCGCAGAGAGGAGTACAATACAGCATTGGCTATTTCCGAAATTTCTTTAACGACATGTTCGAAACAAGTGCGGAAGTGTATTACAAAGACATGCAAAATCTTTCGGAATACAAAGAAGGAGCCCAGCCCGAACAAACCGTTGCCGACAATATCGATAACCTGTTGATTTTTGGTAAAGGCCGCAGCTATGGACTTGAACTTTTTGTGAAAAAGCGATTGGGCATTTGGTCAGGTTGGATCGGTTATACGCTCTCGAAAACAGAACGCAAATTTGTTGACATCAATAACAATCAATGGTATCCTTCACGCTGGGACCGCCGTCATGACATCAGCGTAGTGAGTAGCGTGAAGATAAATGAGCGCGTAGAATTGGGCGCTGTGTTTGTCTATGGCACCGGCAATGCCATTACGCTTCCTGTGGCACGTTATTTCTACGAAAACCGCATCGTCGACATTTATGGAGATCGCAATAGTTATCGCATGGCGCCTTATCACCGCGCCGATATTTCATGCACACTTTATCCCAAAAAGAAAGCACCAAAAACAGATGAAAATGGTGTTGAAATAAAAACCACGCGCCGAAAGATAGAAAGCCACTGGAACTTCTCGATTTACAATGTGTACAATAGAATGAATCCGTATTTCATCTATTTCGGCAATGATCTCAATGAGGCCGGTGTACTGGAAATTAAAGCCTATCAAGTTAGCCTCTTCCCTATTCTTCCGAGCGTGACTTGGAATTTCAAATTTTAACATGAAACACCTCTCCTACCTCAACCGATACTTTTGGAAATACCGTGGACGGTTGACATTGGGAGTGGTATTTATCATCCTGGCCAATGTGTTCAATGTTTATGCTCCAGTAATCATTGGCGAAGGCATCGATTTTTTAGCAGAAAGCTTAAGCGCTGTTCAATCCATTCAAAAAAATCCAACTCAAGAAGTTGTGCTTGATGCACCACTCACGTATCAATGGGTAAATGCGTTGTTCGGGAAAACAGAAGAGAAAATTATTCTCACAGGCAAAACAGATTATGGCAAAATCATTATAGGCATAGCGATTTTCTTGGGAGTGATGTATTTCGTTTTTTATATTCTCAAAGGTATTTTCTTATTCTATCAGCGACAAACCATCATCGTCATGTCGCGCCGCATTGAATATGATTTGAAAAACGAAATTTTTAATCAATACCAAGAACTTGATCAATCGTTTTATAAACGCAACCGTACTGGCGACTTAATGAATCGCATTAGCGAAGACGTGAATCGCGTACGTATGTACCTAGGACCAGCCATCATGTATACCATCAATCTGGTAGTTTTGGTGGTGATGTGTATCGTGGTAATGTGGAAGATCGATGCGGAATTAACATTATACACCCTTTCTCCATTGCCTTTTATGATGATCCTGATTTTTTATGTCAGTACCATGATTAATAAGAAAACGGAAAAGGTACAGGCACAGCAATCGAAGCTCTCGACAATGGTGCAAGAAACAATCAGCGGTATTCGCGTGCTCAAAGCTTTCGGACGAGAGGAGTATTATACCCGCGTGTTTAAGGAGGAGAGCGACAACTATAAATCAAAGCAACTCGATCTCATTAAAACAGATAGCCTGTTTATGCCCGTGATTGCCCTTTTGGTGGGCTTGAGCACCATTCTGACCGTGTATATTGGTTCGAACAAAGTGATTGCCGGAGAACTCTCGTTTGGTGTAATTGTTCAGTTTGTGTTTTACGTCAATCAGCTCACATGGCCTTTTGCGAGTGTGGGCTGGGTGACGAGCCTGGTGCAAAAGGCAGAAGCCAGTCAGGCGCGAATCAATGAATTTTTACAAACAAAATCTGAAATTTCTTCACCCGAACAATCGTTCGGTTTTGAAAGCGGTGACATCCATTTTAATCACGTCTCTTTTACATATCCTGATTCAGGAATTCAAGCCTTAAAGGATCTTCATTTCACGATAAAAAAGGGAGAGAAAATTGGCATTATCGGCCGCACCGGTAGCGGAAAATCGACAGTCGCCCAACTACTTTTACGGATGTTTGATCCCACCTCCGGTGCAATCAATATTGCCAATAAGGATATTCGTCAATTGGACGTACATAGTTTGCGCAGAAATATGGGGTATGTTCCTCAAGATGTATTTCTTTTTTCAGAATCGATTTCAAATAATATTTCATTTGGTTTAGAAAACACAACAGCCGAACGCATCACTCATGCGGCGCAAAAAGCCGATGTGTATGACAATATCATGCATTTCCCACATCAATTCGAAACACTGTTGGGAGAACGCGGTATCAATATCAGTGGCGGTCAAAAGCAACGTGTATCAATAGCCCGTGCCATTATCAAGAAACCTGAAATACTTATTTTCGATGACTGTCTTTCTGCGGTGGATACCGAAACAGAAGAAAACATTCTGCGTTCTTTGGAAGAAGAAATGCAAGGCAAAACAAGTATTGTTATTTCTCACCGCATCTCATCATTGCGCAATGTTGATCGGATTCTGGTTTTGGAACATGGCCAAATTACCGAAGAAGGAAGTCACGCTGATTTAATTCTGAAAAACGGCATTTACGCTGAGATGCATCGCAAGCAACAACTCAAAGCCGATCACTCACAATAGGCTCCCCAGGTGCCGATGATCATCAACAAATCTTGTCCGTTTACCACAAAATCAAGATTCACATCCGCTTGACAGATTCCAGTGCATCCAACTTGTGACCAAGCGATAACGAAATCATCTGCCCCCACCACACCATCATCATTGAGATCGAACAAGCATGCATCGACATCAATAACGTGCAAGTCAGCGCTCCGTCGAAATGAATTGTTTTGTCCGGTGGCGTG
>JBMOFW010000180.1:0-5708 GCA_049318685.1 Flavobacteriales bacterium | reverse complement strand
ACTTTACCGGAAACAAAGTAAAATCGGGCCAAATATTGCCGGAACCTTAAATGGGAAACTTGCGAACGTTGAATTGTTGAGTAAAAAACTTTAAAAAAGGCCTTCTACACTGCCTTTTCCCTGACGAATGAGCGAGGGAGCACCGCCTGTACAATCAAGAATGGTCGAAGCTTCAAATCCCCCCGGACCGCCGTCGATGACCAAATCGACTTGATTGCCCCATTTTTCATCAATACGTTCTGGATCTGTGGTGTATTCAAGCAGCGCGTCCTCATCATGCACCGATGACGCCACAATGGGTTCTCCCAAAGCTGCTACCAACGCCAAAGCGATGGGATTGTCCGGTACTCGAATTCCAATGGTCTTTCTTTTTGCAGAAAATATGCGAGGAATATTTCGATTCGCTTCCAACACGAAGGTGTAGGGCCCGGGCAACACGCTCTTCATCATTTTGAAAATCGGATTGCCCACGGGTTGACTGTAATCCGACAAATGCGAAAAGCCGGAACAAACAATAGAAAACTGCGCTTTCTCTGGTTTCACGCCCTTTAATCGCGCCAAACGCTCAATGGCCTTATTGTTTGAAATAGCGCACCCCAAACTATATACTGTGTCGGTCGGATAAATAATCACGCCCCCTTTCTTCAGCACGTCCACCGCCTGCTGAATCTTTCGAGAATCGATATTGTCTGGGAAAATCTGAATCAGCATAAAAAAAAATGGGTCGTTGACTAACGACCCAAATTTACGCTTTTTATTTCGAAGCCTCTGCAGCCTTCTTATGATCTGCGAGGAATTGTGCAAGTCCGATATCTGTTAATGGATGCTTGAGCAAAGCCATAATGGCGCTCAAAGGACCGGTCATCACATCCGCTCCAATTTCAGCACATTTGATGATGTGCATTGGGTGACGTACCGAGGCTGCTAAGATTTCTGTGTCGTATCCGTAATTATCGTAGATCAAACGAATTTGCTCGATCAACTCCAATCCATCGGTAGACACATCGTCCAAACGACCGATAAATGGCGAAACATAGCTAGCACCAGCTTTTGCCGCGAGCAATGCTTGACCAGCAGAGAACACCAATGTGCAGTTGGTACGAATGCCTTTTTCAGAAAAATATTTAATGGCTTTGATGCCGTCTTTGATCATCGGCACTTTCACCACAATATTGGGGTGCAAAGCCGCCAATTCTTCCCCTTCTTTAATCATTTCAGCAAACTCTGTTGAAATCACCTCTGCACTAACGTCACCTTCACCTACAATTTCACAAATGGCTTTGTAGTGTGCTTGCACATTATCCTTGCCGGAAATGCCTTCTTTCGCCATAAGACTTGGATTGGTGGTCACACCGTCCAACACACCTAAAGCGTGGGCTTCGCGAATTTGTTCGAGGTTTGCTGTATCGATAAAGAATTTCATGGGGTAAAAAATTTCTGCAAAGGTACTTCTGTGTGAAGAAGTGTCAAATTAAGTTTTCCACGCTTTGCGAATATTTATCTTTGCGGCATGAATCCTAAAATCCAACAATCCCTTTTGCAAATGATGATCACAGCCCTCGCCCTAATCATAGGCGATTGGTGGCTAGATGGCATCAGTTTTAGCGCTCCTTGGATTGCAATAGTGACGGCGTTAATCTTGGCTTTGCTCAATGCTTTTTTAAAGCCATTGTTGGTATTGCTCACCATTCCCGCCACCATTCTCACTTTCGGCATCTTTTTATTGGTGATCAATGCCGTGATTATCATGATTGCGGGAGAATTGATTCCGAACAACCATTTTCATGTCGACGGTTTTTGGCCTGCATTCTGGCTGTCATTGATCATTTCACTTGCCACGTCCATGTTTGGTGGGAATGTCAAAGTTATTCGTCATAAAAACGACGAAATCGAATAAGCTTATTCTACATAGGGCACTAATCCGCGCAAGCCCATGTCGACTACATTTTCTCCTAAAGACGGCTCGTATTTGCCGTTGGCATTGCCATCGACCCATTCGAAGCTCTGATTACAACTCAGAGAGAGAATTACAACGATATCGGAAGTCTCATTTCCGGTAATCACCAAAGGCTCTTGAAATTCGCCGGTAACGACGCATGACCCAGCAGGAATAGGCGATGTTGCAAATAACGGATTGGGAACTGTAGTGGCCCCCGCAGGTGCTTGACCTGAAGTGAGATAATTACTTCCCAATACATTGGCTTCAAATCCCCAATATCCTTGAAGCTTATCATCATTCACTACCAAAGACGAAGTGTTGACAGTGTAATCCGTTATATACGTATTAAACCCAACAAAACTTGCTAAAGTGCCTGTGAGGTCGTAATCCGTACCGAGAATATTGGTGGTAAAATCAATGTCGTAGTTTTGATAAGCTAGGGAAGCCCTTAGAAAAGTATACGTTCCAGGATCAATGGCAGAAATGGGCACTTGCAAAAAGGCTTCGTTTTCGCCTACTAGGATGCTCTGATCAAAATCAATTGCATTGTCTCCTCCGGCGGTGGTTTCTGGAGCTTTATAAAGCACTTCTCCCTCTCCTAATTGCGTAAGTTGATTTTGGATCATCTCGAGATAATGCGCACTGATTTTATTGAACACAGGTGTTTGAGCTGCGTGACCGGCAGGAACCGTGGAAGGATTGCCGAAATTATCCAATCGCTCTTGGTCTTCATCAAACACAAATTTGAAAATGACTTTGGGCGTGTTCGTAGGTGTTGTGGTTTCCTCTGATGAGTCATCATCTTTTTTGCATGAAGCAAAGGTCAAAGCGACCACCAACATTAACCCAAAAAATTTCATTGTTTTCATTGACGCTGATATTTCTATTAATACATAAACTCCCAAGCTGTGCGATAACTTCCCACCTTTTCACAGTACTCCAAGAATTGACTATAAAAGGGATCATTGCCCAGTGTAGCGCTATCACCTACAACCACCAATTTCATGCGAGCGCGTGTCATAGCTACATTCATACGGCGGTAATCTTTCAAAAAGCCAATTTCATTCTTCTCGTTGCTTCTTACTAGACTCAAATATACAACATCCTTTTCTTGGCCTTGAAAGGAGTCAATGGTATTCACCACCACATTCGCCTTTCCGGCAAATAGCTCACCCAATACTTGAATTTGACCGCGATATGGAGAAATAACTGCTGTACTGAACGGCTTGTCAATGCCCGCCGCGAAAGTCTCGAAATGCTTCAATAGCACACCGGCTTCTTCCGTGTTCACTTTTGATTCACCATCATCCTGTTGGGCTTCATTGAAACCACATCCCGCAGTATCGATAAATTCTACCACACCTATTCCATCATCTATTCGCCGCTCGGCCACCGATTCA
The DNA here is from genome assembly GCA_049318685.1 of Flavobacteriales bacterium. GTDB lineage: Bacteria > Bacteroidota > Bacteroidia > Flavobacteriales_D > Sanyastnellaceae > JAIXWP01. Next base: position 2,369 of record JBMOFW010000180.1, on the reverse strand, counting down.
TGCGCCGCCAATTGGTCTTTATAAAACTGTGCATTCGAGAATCCCATAATGTGATCGTGCATGCGATATTGCGTTCGCAACAGACTTACTCGCTCATGCCGTGAAATGCACTTCTCCAATAACGTCACCGTCAATCCTTTCTTTTCCGCTTCTCTACTTTTGACTGTTGGAGGCAATTGAAATGGATCACCGGCCATGACCACTTTTTCTGCTTTTAAAATGGGCACCCAGCATGCTGGCTCGAGCGCCTGGCCGGCCTCATCGATCACCACCACGTCAAACTTTTTATCTCGAATATATTCATGTGTAGAACCAATCAACGTGCAAGCAATAACCTCCGCCTGATCAATTATTTTACTGACAATATACGATTCCAATTCACGAGCCTCCTTGTTGAGTGATTTGGCTTCTTGAAAAAGTAAGCGACGCTGTTCGGCTTCTTCCCGTCCAAAACTCCGTTTGTATTTTCCTCCCATCTTTCGCATCTCAATGGCTCGCTTCTTCAACTCCCGAATTTGCTTGAAATCTCGATCAGCACTGAGCAATACATCCATCGTATGTGAAGTGGTATCTTCCTCTACTTTGGCTAAATTGCCTATGCGTACAACATTGATTTTTTGCGCTGCAATACTTCGGGTTAAATGATCGACGGCAGCATTGCTCGCTGCAGTGACCATGACCTTCTTTCCATCTTGTACTAAAAATTTGATGGCCTCTACAAGCGTAGTTGTTTTACCGGTGCCAGGAGGGCCATGAACAATAGCGACATCATGCGCATCAACAATCGTTTTCATGGCCTCATTCTGCGAAGCATTCAACCGAACCGAATGAACATTCGGTATGTTTCCAAATTCAGGTTTTTTGTATCCAAGAATAATATCACGCAATGCTTTTTGCCGTCCTCCTTCCAAATTGATCAAGACATTTAAAGCGCGAAACATTTCATCATACGTCTTCGAATCGAACATCAAATTGACGCCAAGCTTTCCATCATCCACCCAATCTGGGAGTTCATCCATGTAAAACGAAATCTTCATTCGACTCTCATCCACATAGCCGATGGTGCCTTGAATACTTTCATCCTCAGTCCCCGTTTGCGCGCTAAACAGGGATACTGGAGCAGCAGACTGAAAATAATGTTTGTGCCGATCTATAGGTCGTTCGACCACGATAAAAGGATACGATCCCAAGCCAAATCCAGTCTCAACAATTTTCAGTGGAAACCACGTCAGGCCCGCAAGTTTCCGATCTTGAATCGAACGACGTTTTAAAAAAGCTTCATGCAACGAGAAGTCTTCTTGCTGTTCTATTTTCAAAACCATCGCCAATTCGGCCAATTCACTGATCGCATCCATGGTACAAAAAAAAGAAGCCCTTCCCGGAAAAGGAAGGGCTTCTTCAAATAGTTATCACAAATTTTATTTCGGATTGCGAAGCAAAGTCACATGACCACTGAAATATTCTGTTCCATCATTGCGATTCAAACCGAGGACATAGTAATAAACGCCATCAGCAGCTTCGTCTTCAGAAGGACTCCAGTTATTCGAATAATTAGAACTTTCGTAAACCATTTTACCCCAACGATTGAATACTTGAAGCGAGCTTCCATCAAAATTCTCAATACCTACAATCTCGAAGCTTTGATTGAAGTCATCTCCATCCGGAGTAAACACGTTTGGAATGGTAATTTCGCAAAGTTCTGCCAACACGCGAATAGTTCCTTGATCAGTGCCGCAAGCATTGGTAGCGCTCCATTGGAATGTAGAATCCAAAGAAGTCACATTGTATACTACACCTTGGTTTTCTACATCAATATCTTCCCAATACCAGTTGAAATAAGATGCATTCGCTCCATCAGGATACAGATAAAGTGATCCTTGCAAGCAAGCAAAAGTATCTGTAGGGAAATAAAAATCAGGTGACGGTAAGAATGTTAAAACGGTTTGATCATGGGCATCACATTCTGTATCGTGAAAATCAAACGTGTAAACACCAAATCCGCTTACGGTAACCTCCGTGTCTGTTTGGGCGGCATCTGCAAATGTGGCTGTTCCGTCATCACTTGAAAAAGTCCACGCACCCGGACGATCACTTCCAACGAGCGAAGCGGTCAAACCATCACAAATCAAATCATCTGGACCTACCGTGACAGCAGGTATAGCGCCAATGGTGAAGCTATCAGTTGAAGCACATCCATTTTCATCCGTGGCGGTCACAGAATAGGTACCCGGCCCCACATTGATAGTCGGTGTAGACGAATTATCACTCCAATCGTAAGATACGTAACTAGGTGTCACGGTCAATGTTGTTGTTGCATTAGAACAAATCAAAGTTTCTCCATTGATGGTTGGAACCACGATATCAAACGC
>JBMOFW010000179.1:0-5820 GCA_049318685.1 Flavobacteriales bacterium | reverse complement strand
ATGTTAAGCACAGATGTGGTGGTCCCAGGTGTTCCTGGATAGTTGTCTACTGCTGTAAGAGTTACTGTATAATTACCTGGGGTATTCCCATTTAAGGTAATGTTTTGGGTCGATGGATTTCCAGCTGTATTGGTATTTACAGTTAGACCGCCATACCCACCTCCAGCTACAATCGAAGTTACATTGACGTTTTGATTATTTTCTGGCCCAATAAAACCAAAATCTAACGTCACGCTACTCCCTTGACAAATGGAAATGTCTGTATCTGATAAACCCGTCAATGAAGGAGGGAAGTTACCACTAGATCCGGCAGCTACTTCTTGACAACCATTATCCAAATAATCAACACCATCGTATCCGCCATTGCCACCATCATAATTTGTTCCCGTTTGATCGAATTGACCGACTTGTAAATAATTGATGCCATCACCAGCATTCGTTCCTACTGTTGCTGGCGAGCCTCCAACACCACCCGAACCCCCGGATGCATCACCCGTAGTCCATTCCATATCGCCATAAAAAAATCCTATGTTATTTCCTGGAGAAAGAGCCGTGCTCGATCCGTTGGTGATGACCAATTGAAAAGTGTTTTCTAAATTGTTCAATGCGGCATTGAACGCATCATAAGGGCCTACATTTAACCAACTCACGTATAGGGCATCTGCAGTTACAAGATACCAAACCTCGCCTTGTCCATTTCTGGTGTCAATGTCTGCCCAAAAAGGAGCAATCATCGGCGTGCCAATCGGAAAACCGGAAGACGTGAACGCTCCATATGCACTGTTGAAGGTAATATTACCATTATTATTGACATAACATTGCGTATAGCTGGTGCCATAGAATGTGAAGGTGAATGGAAGGTTAATCACCCCAGTCGAACCATCGTCATTGGCCGCAAGCTGTGTCCAAGTTGCCGGATTGTGCTGGGTAATACAAGTTCCAGGAATATATGGACCAGGTTGGGCTTGAATTTCGACCTGCGAAAGCATTAAAATGGTCAAAATCAATAAAAATCGAATGGAGGAATGGATGCCGCGGGTTGGGAGTGACCCTAAATTTGGCAATAAGCTATGAAAATTCAACATAGTCTGTAGGTTCAATGGTATGAACTAAAATTTGGTTTGGTAGGCAGGAGGGACTTCCTCTTAATATTTTGAAAAACAACTAATTCGATTTGCTAAATCGAAGGATTGTCAATCAGTATTTACACGTTTTTCTCAGGAAAAAATGCCTTTTTTAAGGGTACTTTTTTCTTGTCGTAAAGCAATGAAATACTAATGAGCGTGTATAAGGTGAAAAAAAGAGGTTATGAATAGCAAGTTGTTAAGAGTTGTTTATTCGCTGTGTAATCCGGTTTTTCACTAATATTTCGAGTTTCTTATTGCTTGTGATTGCGTATCTTCGCGCGTCCTTAAAATAGCCCTATGGCAAACCGTTATACCGAATCTAAAGGCCTCAACTTGCCGGCAATCGCCGACGAGGTATCGACATATTGGAAAAAAGAAAACGTTTTTGAACGAAGCATTTCCGAACGTGAAGGCCATCCTGCTTTTGTTTTCTATGAAGGTCCTCCTTCTGCCAATGGTATGCCTGGCATCCACCATGTGATGGGTCGCACCATCAAAGATATTTTTTGCCGATATAATACACTGAAAGGCAAACAAGTAAAACGAAAAGCGGGTTGGGATACCCATGGCTTGCCTATCGAATTGGCTGTCGAAAAAACCCTCGGTATTAAAAAAGAAGATATCGGTACTAAAATTTCGGTGGAAGAATACAATACAGCCTGCCGAAACGAGGTGATGAAATACACCGATAAATGGGAGGAGCTCACCCGAATAATGGGGTACTGGGTGGATATGAATGATCCATACATCACCTATGATAACAAATACATCGAATCGGTGTGGTGGCTGCTCGCACAGATTTATAAAAAAGGATTGCTCTATAAAGGGTTCACCATTCAGCCATTTTCTCCCGCCGCAGGCACAGGATTGAGCTCGCACGAACTCAACCAACCGGGGACCTACAAAAATGTAAAGGATACTACCATCGTTGCTCAATTTGAGGTCAAAGAAATTGAAAAGCTCAATGAATTAGGATTGCTCAAAAACAATGAAGGAAATACCTATTTCTTGGCTTGGACTACTACGCCTTGGACATTGCCTAGCAATACCGCTTTGGCGGTAGGTAAAAATATCAGTTACGTTGCTGTCAATACCTACAATCAGTATACTCATCTACCAATCACCGTAATCCTCGCAAAAGATTTGGTTGGTAAATATTTTTCAGAGAAAAATGCCGAACTCAGATTAGAAGATTACAAAGCCGGTGACAAACAAATTCCATTTGAGTTGATTGGTGAAGTGAAAGGAGAAGACTTACAAGGCATCCGCTATCATCAATTAATGCCATATGCACAACCTTCAGACGGTGACGCTTTCCGCGTGGTTATTGGTGATTTTGTTACCACTGAAGACGGAACAGGTATCGTACATATTGCACCAAGCTTTGGCGCAGACGACTTCAAAACGGCTAAACAAAATGGAATTGGTTCACTAACATTAGTGGATCGAACAGGACGTTTTGCATCAGAAGTAAACGACACTCAGTTTCCCCTGCAAGGCCGTTTTGTGAAAGAAGCGTATTTCTCTGATGAAGAGAAAGCGGCGGAACTTCAAGTTCAAAAAGAAGTATTGAAGCCTATCATTCCCGCGTTGGATAAATTCATGGCGGTAGATGACATCATTGCACTCAAATTGAAACTTGAGAATAAAGCGTTCAAAATTGAAAAATACGAACACAACTATCCTCATTGTTGGAGAACGGATAAACCAATTCTTTACTACCCGCTCGATTCATGGTTCGTGAAAGTGACGGAAGTAAAACAGCGGATGGTGGAGCTCAATAATACAATCAATTGGAAACCGGAAGCAACAGGCACAGGGCGTTTTGGAAATTGGTTGGAAAATGCCAATGATTGGAACCTTTCTCGTTCACGTTTTTGGGGAATACCTTTGCCTATTTGGAGAACCGAAGATGGCTCTGAAGAGATTTGTATAGAAAGTATTGAGCAGCTTAAAATGGAATTGGATAAATCAGTGAAAGCAGGATTTATCAGTGAAAATCCATTGGCAAAGTTTGAACCGAATGAACGTTCGGTCGGTAATTATGAAACTTTCGATTTACATAAACCATACGTAGATGATTTTGTTTTGGTGTCTTCCACCGGAACGAAAATGGTAAGAGAATCGGATCTTATCGATGTGTGGTTTGATAGTGGCGCTATGCCTTATGCGCAGTTGCATTATCCTTTTGAAAACAAAGAACTCATAGACAACCATAAGAATTTTCCGGCCGACTTCATCGCTGAAGGTGTCGATCAAACTCGCGGTTGGTTCTACACGCTGCACGCTATCGCAACGATGTGTTTCGATTCTGTGGCTTACCGCAATGTGGTGTCAAACGGTTTGGTCTTAGACAAAAATGGAAACAAGATGTCCAAACGTTTGGGCAATGCTATCGATCCATTTACCACAATTGGGAAATACGGTCCGGATGCTACGCGTTGGTATATGATCACCAATGCACAACCATGGGACAATCTCAAGTTTGACCTAGAAGGTATCGCAGAGGTACAACGCAAATTTTTCGGAACATTATTCAATACATATGGATTCTTCGCGATCTACGCGAACATCGATAATTATAGTTACGATAATAATACAGCCACACCACTCGCACAACGAGGTGAATTGGATCGTTGGATCATTTCACGACTCAATTCATTGATCGCTGAAGTGACGGCTTCTTTGGATGATTTCAATCCAACACCGGCTGCACGTGCTATTGATGAATTTGTAGATGAATTGTTGTCGAATTGGTATGTGCGCTTATCGAGAAAAAGATTTTGGCATGGCGAAATGACTGCGGATAAAAAATCAGCTTTCGACACTCTTTTCGAATGCTTAGCAGGCGTTTCACAATTGATGAGTCCGTTTGCACCTTTCTTCTCGGATTGGTTATACAAAAATTTACATGGCGAACAAGCATCATCAGTTCACTTGAGCTTGTTGCCATTGGCCAATGTGCAAGCCATTGATGCTGATTTGGAAAGCCGCATGGACATGGCACGTAAAATCTCTTCGATGGTCTTAAGTATCAGAAAAAAGGAGAATTTGCGTGTTCGTCAACCACTGGCTGCAATTCGTATTCCTGTGTTGGACGATCAAATGAAGTCGCGCATTGATGCTGTTCGAGACCTCATTCTAACCGAAGTCAATGTGAAACAAATTGAGTTTGTGGATGAGTCCCAAGCAAAGATTGTGAAGCAACTTAAACTCAATTTCAAGACATTGGGTAAGAAATGCGGCAAACACATGAAAGACCTCCAAGCTTTTGCCGGGGCCAACGGTGAAGAAATCATTCGTGCTATAGAATCTGCAAATCTATTCGTGTATACCACCCCCGAAGGAGAAATCGAATTGACCTCCGAAGATGTTGAGATTATACCAGTGGATATACCCGGCTGGAAAGTGGCAAACGACGGTCCGTTGACAGTGGCGTTGGATATCACCCTCAGCGATGAGCTTCGAGCCGAAGGTATCGCCCGAGAATTTGTAAACCGTATCCAAAATATCCGCAAAGAATCGGGGTTAGAGGTGACAGATAAAATTTCTGTGAAGATTTTAGCGAATGAAGCATTCAATGCAGCAATTGAATCAAATTCAGAATATATTCGCGCGCAAGTTCTTGCGGGTGAGTTAATTGTTTTAGAAAACCTGATAGAAGGACAACTCGTAGAAATCGATGAAGGTCTTTCCTCAAAGATCTACATCCAAAAAATTTAGTTTATGGCTAAAAAGAAAGAAGAAGCTCAAGCAGCTACAAAACCAGAAGCAACGCGTTATTCAGATAAAGACCTGAAGGAATTTGAAGAATTGATCCACGGCAAATTGGCTCAAGCCAAATCGGATTTGGATGAACTCAAACAATCGCTTTCACACGAAGGGGATAACAGCACCGATGACACGTCTCCAACTTTCAAAATGATGGAAGATGGCAATGATACAATGAGTCGTGAAGAAGTGGCCCAATTGGCTGCTCGTCAGGAAAAATTTATTCAAGCCTTAGAAAACGCCCTACTGCGTATTCGCAATAAAACGTATGGTGTATGCCGTGTTACCGGAAAATTGATTCCGAAAGAACGTTTGCGTTTGGTTCCACATGCTACATTAAGCATCGAGGCGAAAAACATGCAGTCGTAATTTTTTTATTTGACCATCTATTTTGAAGAAGGCGATATTCACCATTCTAGGAGTTCTTTTCATTGACCAAATTTTGAAGATTTGGGTAAAACTCAATTTCAACTACGGGGAGATCCACAATCTTATTCCGGGTTGGTTTGATTTGCAATTTGTAGAAAATCCAGGAATGGCTTTCGGTTGGATGATCCCAGGAAATGGCGGGAAATTGGCGCTCAGTATTTTTCGACTGATTGTCGTAACGGGCATTGGTGTATATCTCTACAAATTGGTCAAACAAAAAGCACATTCAGGCTACATTGTCTGCGTGTCGCTGATTGTAGCCGGTGCCTTAGGAAATATAATTGATTCAGCCGCATATGGTCTCGCCTTCGACAGAGGATCAACGTTCGATGAGCATTATGGCGATTATACCATGTATTTCGGAAAAGCCCAACTCAATGGGGAGGGCTATGCACCCGTGCTCATGGGCAATGTGGTCGATATGTTGCACTTCACCAAAACGATCACATGGAATGGAAAAGAAATCGAACTTTTTCCACCCGTGTTCAACGTA
>JBMOFW010000178.1:0-5885 GCA_049318685.1 Flavobacteriales bacterium | reverse complement strand
CACCGAACTAAAATTTATCGCCCGCTCAGGAAGCGGATTGGAAAACATTGATCTGAAAGCCTGCGCTGATCTGGGCATTCATGTGTTTAATTCTCCCGAAGGCAATCGCACAGCAGTGGGCGAACATGCACTCGGTATGCTGCTGATGTTGGCCAATAATCTCCGCCGTGCCGATCGTGAAGTGCGCAACTACGAATGGCGTCGCGAAGCGAATAGAGGTTGGGAAATAGAAGGAAAAACCATCGGGATCATCGGACACGGGATGATGGGATCGGCCTTTACACAGCGCTTAGCTGGTTTTAATTGCCACGTGTTGGTATATGATAAGTACAAGTCGATTGAAGAAAATCAGTTTATCCGCAATGCCTCAATGGAAGAGGTTTACGCTGCCTCTGATATTGTGAGTTTACATATTCCATTAAATGAAGAAACCAGATACCTCGTCAGCGATACCTGGTTTCAGGGGTTTCAAAAACCTATTGTTTTGATCAACACCTCGCGTGGGCAAGTCGTTGATTTACGTGCTTTGTACAATGCAATGGAGCGCGGACAAGTTAAAGGTGCCTGTCTGGATGTGCTCGAATACGAGGAAACTTCTTTTGAAAAAATCAATCTGAATCAAGAAGTGTTTAATCTTCTTCGTGAGCGCGATGATGTAGTCTTTTCACCGCATGTCGCTGGCTGGACACACGAATCGTACATCAAATTGTCATCCTATTTGGCAGACAAAATCGAAGCGACTTTCTTCACTTCATAGATTCTGTTTGCAGCGCTCAATTTCTTTCTGAACGGCTTCTTGGCGCACTTTCGCAAACTCTTCATCGAAGGTAAAGAATTTGACTTCGGCATCGTATTTAGCAATCATCATGGGCACCATGGTTACTGCTTTATCAAAGCCTTTGGGTTCTTCTTGAAGCACACCGTTGAGTTCTAGAGCAAAATAATTGCGCCAAACCTTTTGTGGAATATTGGTAGTGAAAACATCAATGGTTTTGCCAATGCAGCCTTCCTTGTCGAAGCGAATAGAATAGTGTGCGTTTGCGAGCAAGAAGATTTTAAACTCTCCTTTTTTATCACACGCAAATTGGTAGACCCCAAAGTCTTTTCCGCGCTTGGTGACCGTAATCATACCATCGGTGGGGAGTGAGTCTCTGCTGAGTGAAATGCTGCCGTTGACGGTGACATATTCTCCTGTAGTATCGGCTTGGAGCCAAGAGGGGAGATCAAGTTGTGAAAATGCCGAGAAGGCACACAACTGAAGCGCAATGAGTATAACGTACTTCATAGCCTGACGAATTAGTATTAAATAAAGTAATCAGACTTTATTACGGTAGAAAAACGGATAGGTTAGGGTAAAATAGCCGCTGAACGTTCGGTAAATCAGCTGTTTGCGCTTTATAACCGAATAAATGATATTCGTGCCGCGAGGAGCGATTTCTGCGGCGATAATTTTTTTTCTAAAAAAAATTAATCCCGCTTGTTTTTAAAGAATTCTGTGAGCAAAGTGGCGCAGTCTTTTTCCATCACACCTCCTTTGACTTCGGTTTTTGGATGCACGATGCCTTGATTATTGCCGCTGTGTGTCCCAAATTTGCTGTATCCGCGTTTTTCATCATAGGCACCGAAGACAATCCTTCCAATGCGTGTGTTGTACGCCGCTCCGGCGCACATCACGCAGGGCTCGAGCGTCACATACAGCGTGCATTCGTGAAGTGATTTGCCCCCCAAATACTCGCTTGCTGAGGTGAATGCCTGCATTTCGGCGTGGGCTGTAAAATCACGTAGTTGTTCTACCAAATTATGCCCTCGAGCAATGATCTGATCTTTGGCCACAATCACGCAACCAATAGGCACTTCATCCATGTCGCCGGCCAACAAGGCTTCTTTGATGGCCATCTTCATGAATTTTTCGTCTTTTTCTTCTTGGGTCATATGCGCACGCGAACGTATTTGATAATTCGGTTTTCTTTGATCCACATTTGCTCGTAGAATGTACGAATATTCAAGATGTCGCGCATCTCTTCGTCTACGGTGTTCAAATATTCGCCATACACATCATCGCTATGGGTTTCGAGTGTGCATCCGGCAGTGGGCAATTCTTCCAATGCTTTTTGATACACTCCTGGATTGTCGTGTTTGATATGCACCAAAGCGCCGGGTTTTAAAAAGCTTCGGTATTTTTTCAAATACCAAGGCGAAGTAATGCGGCGATTGCCTTCATGATCGAGTGGTTGAGGATCACTAAAAGTCAACCAAATTTCATCCACTTCATTTTCGGCGAAATAGGCTTCAATAAACTCAATGCGGGTGCGCAAAAAAGCCACATTGGTTAGCCCTTCCTGAAGCGACTCTTTGGCGCCTTTGTGAAAGCGATGTCCTTTTACATCAATGCCTATAAAGTTTTTATTGGGAAAACGACGGGCTAATCCGACGCTGTATTCCCCCTTACCACAACCGAGTTCTAACACAATCGGATTATCGTTGTGAAATACCTTCTCGCGCCACTCACCTTTCATATAGGTGGTGCCTTTTTTAATGATATCAATCAAATTGGGTTGATGAACATGAGGAAAAGTCTCGTTCTCGGCCCATTTTTTTAACTTGTCTTTGCCCATAACGGCGCAAAAATACACAGTATCTTGCCGTCGATATGAACACCGCCAAAAGGATATTGGTAGTGCCCCTCGATTGGGGATTGGGACATGCCGCTCGGTGTGTGCCACTTATTCGTCAATGGATTGCTGATGGTCATTCCATTTACCTCGCAGGCAACGGACGTTCTAAAACGTTTTTGAAAGGCTATTTTCCCGATGTCCATTGGCTTCCGGATCCGCCGGATTATGGGGTATCGTACCCGGTTCAGGGTTCTTTTGTTTGGCACATGCTCAAACAAGTGCCTCGATTGGTGCAAATTATCCATCAAGAAAAGATTTGGTTGGATGAAATGATCGAGACGTATGCCATTCAAGAAGTGGTGAGCGACAATCGCTACGGTTTGTATTCAGCAATGCATAAGTCCGTCATCATCACGCACCAAACGGCGCCCATTGTGCCTCGACTTTTTGCACCATTGGTCCATCGTATGATCAAGGGATGGAACGAGCGCTTTACGGAAACTTGGATTCCCGATATAGAACCGAATGAACGTTCACTCGGTGGTGTATTATCCCATGAAAATCTGCCCTGCAATGCCTGCTACATTGGCTGGCTATCGCGTTTGGAAAGGCCAATCGTTGATGAATTCGAAAAGTATACTACTGTTGCCGTTGTTTCCGGACCAGAACCTACGCGAACATTATTTCAACAAAAATTGCTAGAGCGATTGCAAAAGGAAGAGGGCAAGCATCTGTTGGTTTGCGGCACGCCTGATGTTTCAGATGATCGAGTTAGCCATAATGTGCGCGTCGTTTCTCATTTAAACGACACCGAAATGGCCCATGCGCTTATCCACGCGCGTCTCGTAATTTCGCGCAGCGGCTATTCATCACTGATGGATTACAAAAAACTGGGCGTGACCTCCGTTGAATTGGAGCCCACGCCCGGTCAGACAGAACATATCTATTTGAAAGATCGATTCTTTTTATGATGCGATGTTTTCCAGTTGCCCGATTTGATGGACAAAATCAAAATATTCTTTGATTGTGGCCGGTTTGCAAAGAATGGGTACAATGTTTTTTGATCTCACATTCCCTACGGCATAGCTATAGTAGATTTGATCACCGTGTTCCATCGATACTAAAATCACGTAGAAGGCGTCGTTGGGGAGTTTGAACGTATCCTTTCCGAAATTGAATTGATCTTTTGCGGTTTCAAATCCTTGAATAATAATGCCTTCTTTCGGCAAAATGAGCTGAACATTGTATGGACTATCCAATGAATCTTCAATGATGTTGACTTTAAATGTGGCCATAATCGCTTTGGGGTCTTTCATGAAGCGGTCGCAATTGGCCCACCCAAAATTCAGTACGGACATGGTGTACGAAGCAATTCCTGCATTGCGGGTCGAATAAATTTTGGTGGATGGTACAGGGATTTGCTCGTAAAAATAACGTGATCGTTTATTCAGGCGATTTGGAAAAAGAACTTCCCAAAACGAGATGTCTTCTTCGACAACACTGCCATCTTTGCGTCTCCGCTTCAATCCATCGACGAAAGTGGTATCCGAAACAATACCGAGATAGGCGTTGTTGTCGAATAATGGTCGAGGATCAATCCAATTGATGGTTCCTTTTTTCTGCTGAAAATAGGCTTCCTCGGTCATGCTTGATTCTTCGATGATAGGCGTAATGGTTTCAATATTGTTTTCTACTCCGGTGAAGTATTGCATATCATCATAGCCCCCATTGGTGGGCAAGTCTACCGTGATCTCCTTGCCGGGCTTGATCTTGAGCGGGGTTGAATTCACAGTCACGGCGTTGATGTAGAACATGCCTCCGGTTTGCAAGATTTCACCATTGCTTGTTGTGCTCATTCCACCAAGTATCATATTTTCCAAGGAAGTAAATTCTTTGAATTCAAGAAAGGCTTTTCCTTTAGCCACTTTACCACTTGCTGTCATCAGGGTGCCCTTGTGGTAATTAATTCGCGAACCCCCTTTGGTAACAATAGTCGTGTCGCGATCAATATCAATTTCAAAGAACTGTGAAGCCACTTTTTTCGGAGAACAGAAGTGTTTATCGTCTTCGTAAATATCTGTAGCTGTCAACAATGGTGGGCGATTCGCTGTGGAATCGAAAGATGAAGTAAAGTATGGCGTTGATGGTGTTTCAATCCGTTCACGAACAGAAGGCATTGTATTCATCGCAGGTGATTTTACGGTGGATTCCGAAGCATAGATCACCGTATCGCTCATTTGTATTGTAGAAGCAGATGCGATGATATGTTGCGGTGAAGATGTCGTTTGTTGACTGATCGTAGTCGGCTCGTCTTTTTGTGTAGCAAAGAAGATCACTGCCGAAATGCCCGCCAATCCGGTTAAAGCCAGAAGTGTGTTGAGGAATATTTTTCTGAAATGGTAAGCGCGCGAAGCTTTGCGAATATTTGCTTTCGCTTGTGCCAATTGCATGCTCGTGATGAGCGCTTGTTGAAAATCGTGATCTTGTTTCAGATCGTTGTCGTGTTTCATGTCTTCGATAAAAATTGTGCGTTCGTTTGGATTCATTTCGCCCATGAGGTATCTATCTACCCGGGCCATACGTTCGAGGTTGATTCTCATGGTTCGGCAGATTGATATTGGTTGGACATGACATCGTAGGATTCACGCGCTTTTTCGAGGCATTTGTATTTCTGCGTTTTCGCGTTTTGTTCGTTAGTATAACCGAGTTTTTCGGCGATGGATTTCATCGACAGTCGCTCGATATAGAAGAGTTGAAATATTTCGCGGCAGCGTTCGGATACGGATTGCAATGCTTTTTGAGCAAATCCAATGCGTTCGTCCATTTCTGCATATTCCGTCGGATCGATTTCTCCAGCATGATCGAGTTGGAATTCGAGATGTGGTTTTCTTTTTCGGAGTTCGTTGTTCCAAAGAAATTTAGAGATGCCGAATACATACGTTGAAAGGCTTGAGCTGAGTTGAAAATCGTGCAAGTGCACTTTTTTCAATAGAATGATGAGCGCTTCTTGAAAAACATCTTCGGCTTCGGTGCTCGTCCCGTTGTGTTTGCGCACATGGGACTTGACCATCGGAAACGCCTTATACAGTGCTGTGAAAGCCGCGACCTGGTCGCCGGATTTCAAATGCTCGATAATTTGTTGGTCTGTCATCAGGTGAAGTTTCCTTTATATGTCCTAAAGATAAAAAAGTAACCTAACGCCGGTGGGACGTTTAACTGTTTTGCCGCAGGAGTGAGCTGCCGGCGGTGTACCTCCGCTTCGCGGAGGGT
>JBMOFW010000177.1:0-5941 GCA_049318685.1 Flavobacteriales bacterium | reverse complement strand
CGGAGTTTTTCTTGCAAGTTGGCGTTCAGATCGGCTTGTTGCGCTCTGAGGTTATTGCGCAAATTGGAGGTGTTTTCTAAAATGGACACCTTCATACTCGCGATATCATCCTCGAGGGCGAGAATGGTTTGATCTTTTTGACCAAGGCTGCGCCGACTACGTTGTAATTGAAGTTCTTGCTCATACAATTTGTTGAGCAAGTTGCTGAGAATGGGGTCTTCAAAATTGATTAATGATGGCACCGTCCCAGGATTGTTGCCTTTGCCCTTGAGATATTGGTCGAGTTCGTCCAAAACGGAAAGCTGCACGCCAATTTCACTCAAGCGCTGATCTTGCGCTTTTACAGATTCTAAAAAAAGACGACTTTGTTCGCTGAGATTGACGATGTGGTTTTTCGTTTTGAAAATCTCAACATCTTTTTCTACGCTATCCAATTGCATTGTGAGGAGATACAAGCGCTCTTCGATGAAGTTGAGCGTATTGGTAGCAAGCAATTGCTTGTCGCCAATGGATGCGTCCTTGTAGGAGTGAATAACTTGATTGAGCGTGGCGAGTGCAATTTGATTATTGTTGCTTGTCACCGCTAAATCGATAATCGTGTTTTGTTTGTTGTTCGCTGAAACATTAAGCGTAGCGGCAATTTCGTTGATTGCATGTTCTCTATTTTGAACATGGACATAGAATGTATTCTTCTTCCACTTTTCTAAACGAGGAAGATCCACACGCATCAAGAAGGTTTGTCGATTGCCCAATGAAATGTAGGAACTGTCTTCAAGCGGAATCGCTTGGCCATCCATAAACATGGTTTTATTCGGCACATCAAAAGTGACCATCAAGGGGTTGGTGCCCTGAAAGGGTTCGTCGAATTGCGGAACGAGTTTTACGGGGAAATCAAAGTCCATCAATACATCGATGGTGCGACGCTCGCGAAACCACTTTACGCGGTTGCTCAGTTTTTGAGAAACATCTGCAAGAATGAGACGCGATTTGATAATTTCCATTTCATTCTCCAAGACTTTGCTGCCGCTAAAGAGATCGAGTTGTTCGAGCAATTCGTCATTTGCAGAGGCGCCGAGCTTTTTATTGTCTTTGATCAAAATCTTGGCATTCACCTGATAAATGGGATGTGTGAATTTGAGGTAGACATATCCCAAGCTAATCGCGAGTACAATACTCACCAAGAACATTGGCCAATAGGGTAGGAAAAGTTCGCGAAGTGTTTCCGCCAGATTGAATCCCGACTCTTGTTCGAAATCCGAAGTGTTGGAAGAGGAATTGTTATCGAGTCGGTTCATCGCAAGTTAATAGCAAGTATAATGAGAGTGGCAGCGCTAGCAACGGTTGGCCAAATTTGGAAAAATGTACTGGTGGTATTAATCCGGCTTTGATTTGGTTCGATATATACTATGTCGCCGGAATGCAGTTGGTAATAAGGATCTTTGATCACGTCAGGTTTGGTTAGATCCAATCGATGTGTCACGCGCTTATCGCCTTCTTCCCGAATGATCAAGACATTTTCCCGTTTACCATTGATGGTCAAATCGCCCGCCATTCCGAGTGCTTGCAATAAGTTCACTTCGTGATAGGGAATGTTGAAAGTACCCGGAGAACGCACTTCACCGAGAACGGTAATGCGATAATTTAAACAACGAATACTGACAATAGGGCTTTTCAGGTAGTCAACTAATTTTTCCTCGATGGTTTTTTTCAACTCTGTATGAGTCAGCCCTGCCGCATGAATGGACCCAATTTGAGGCATCACAATATCACCATGCACATCCACCAAATATCCGTTGAGCGCTGAAGCTTCATTGGAGGTGGTGTTGATGGCTGTTTGGCGGGGTGATGAAAAGTTAGGGGCATTGTAAACAATGGTGGCGTCCATGTCGAGACTGCTCACGTAAATGTAGAGTTGGTCGCCAATGTTGACAACGGGGTCTGTGCTCAATTGCTCCACGCGCATGGTGGATTCATTTGCGCCATTCATGTAGTAGATCTTTTCCGGATTAATACATGATCCGAGCAGCAAGACAATGGCCAGGTAGATAGTTAATCTCAAGCGAAGTGGTTTTTCGCAAATATAAAGAAATACGGTGCAGGAGGCAGACGAGATGCCTTGCTAGAGGAATAAGCGGTAAATAAGGCTGCTCAGGTTAGTTGATCTTCAGTCTCGAGTGCGCCGCAGTGGTTTAAATGCAATTTGCATTTTTCGTTGAAAATGGCCGATTTCTCGAGACTCACTAAATGCCCACATTTTTCGATAATGTCTACAATAATATTATCGAATTTTCCAGCGTAGTTCATTGCTGGACCAATGAACAAATGATCTTGAGCTCCAATAAGAAAGTAAACGGAGACAGGAGGACGGTGCTCGAATAAACGTTTGAGTGTATTGTCGAGTGTCTTGCCATACATAGCGGTCCACTTTTTATACTCGGCGTCGCTGATGAATTTGGATTCACGCACAAAAATGTCGCGCGATTTTTTATGATTTTTTCGAGGTAAAGTGAGCCGAGCGGTGAGTGCGTAAAAGTTTTGGTATCCAATGATTTTGGCCAGAGTAAGTCCTGTTCGAGCGAGTATGCGTAGTTTTGTGTTGAGCCCTACGATGGGACCAGCGAATATGAGTGAATGCACTTGATGCGGACGGCTGTGTTGCATTTGCATAGCGATAATACTGCCAAGTGAAACGGCCATCAAATGCACTTTTTGTAGTTTTAATAGATCTACTACTTCCCAAATTTTATTGCCAATCCATTCAAAATCATAGTGCATTTGGTTTAAAGTCGCTTCGGCGGATCGCGCATGCCCAGGAAGATCGATAGCAAGAAGATTGAAATGATCGGCGAAATGTTCCCATTGTTTTCGCCAAGTGCGTGTACTACCTCCTGCACCATGCACAAACAGAATCCACGGACGCTGTGCATCATTGGTGTGATGTGTTTCGTAGTAAAGCGGAATGCTATCAGAAGGCGTATTCAAGGTGCAATGATACGTTATTGTTTGATCATGATAGTTCGGAAGCGATCAACTTTAACGCAATACGTTCCGGCTTCGAAATTTCGTATGTTTATTTCAATGCTTTGGGAATTGAATTTTTCGCGATAAACAAGTTGTCCATGGGCATTGAAAATTTCTAGAAATGTATCGCCATCGGGAATAGGATTCGTTACGTTCACCTTGTCTGTTGTCGGATTCGGGTAGACCTCCAGGGTTGCACCGTAAAATTCTAGATTTCCAAGGTAGGATATGTCCGCAGTGCTTATACAACCATCACTATCGATTGCCACGATTGTATAAAGCCCCTCTTCTTGGGGAAGCAAGCTTGATGTTGTTTGGTCAAATATTGGAGCGCCTTGAAAGTACCAAGTATATGATTCAAAACCATCTGTTGCTGTAATTAGCCCGTCTGCAATGTCGAGTGCCACAGGCTCCACCGGACCGAGAGTGGGAGAAAAGGTGAATTGTGAACTACAAAGAGTATTTGATGCGATACATATTATTGGTTCAGCAGACAAACCGAACGAATATTCGGTAGCAGGTCCTTGTCCTATAGATTCATCATTTATCATCCAAGAATAGTCGGTGAAAAAAGAGGAGTTGGCAGATACGGTGAATGGTATTTCCGGACAAACAACATCGGGGTATTGGACAGAGGGGATGGGGCATTCTGTGAGGATGGTGTTCAGCGTGGTATTGGTTCGATAGCATCTGGGATTTTCCAGATAGATGAGAGCGTTGTTATAAATATGTTCACCATTTGCAATGGTTGGAATGGGTGTGATCTCGAATGAAACAAAGCCATCCGGATGGGAAACACTGAGAACAGAGTCGGGAAAATTGAACACCGCGGTCTGGTCGCTTGTAATGCGATATTCTACGGGATGAGAACTTCCGGTGAGACGAAAAGTGGAAATATCCAATAATTCACTGAGTTCATTTTTTATGTAGAACGTTTGAATCGTGGGAGTGTTTTGATTTTTGAAATGTATGGAAAACTGCAACGGTTGGTCGGCCATTACATATCCTTCATTCGACCATCCTGCGTGTTCTTGAATATCGTTTGCCATACCATCACAAGTGATGTTTTCCGAGAATGGGTGTTCGTCATTAAACAACACATTGTTATTCAAGTCTAGGATTGTTGCAAATGATGAATGGTTCAATATGTCGATTTGACCTTCGAGTAGCGGTGTGTCAACTTGTATACTGACCGTGATTGTTTGACCTGGATTCAGTGAATTGTATGCCCATTGAAGGTTATTTTCATTGATGCTCGACGGAGCCTCTGAGTACGATGTAGGGATTAAAAGGGGGTCGTAATTCAGTCCGAAAGCGCCGGATACGATGGTGTTCCCCGTGTTTTTTAAACTCAGCCATATTATTCCGTTACCGTCGCACGTGTTGATAGTGGTGGTAATAAAGCTTGCGACAGAATTATTTGTTCCGCTAGGGGCCAGGCCAAATAGGATAGTAGCAACAGGTGAAGTGTCGTCAAGGGTAATGGTTGAAGTCGTGGGTGTTGTTGGTGTCCACAGTGCCGATGGTTGTATGGATGCAACGACCTCACCTGGTTGTGCGTTCAATTTTATTTTGCCATCGTGATCAGTATATAGCACGCCATAATTTCCGCTAAATTGTATGGGAAATTGAGTGATTGGATATTCATCTAAGTCCATTTCTCCATTCATATTCAAATCGGCAAAACAGGCATAGTTTAGGTGAAAGGGAGATTCAGCTATGTTCAGTAGATAATAGCTGATTGTATTGGTATATAACTGTGATTCACCGGTTTCAACAAGCAAATCGGGCAACGCATCTTCGTTGAGATGAATAGTTCGTATTTGGGCGATAGGCATGTCGGGTGTTGAAACAGTCATGTCACTGTTTAGTGCAAAACCACCATTGCCATTTCCCATCCAAAACTCTATGTGATTGTCTACCGGGATGATCAAATCAACGAATGAATCCGCATTTACATCGTCCAATGAGTAGTAGGTTATGTTGTAGTTGTTAGTATAGGGCATGGGAATGGTCGTGGTTACATACTCGCCTCCTTGGTAGCTGCAGATGCCAATATAGCTTGTGCTATTGGTGGCATTAAAAACGAGAAATATGAAATCCGCAATATCGTCTCCATTCACGTCAGCAGATTTATTTGAAAAAGTGGCCAGGAGCTCTCCAGGTGAGATATCGCGCGGTGGCGCTATGGTGGTAAATGTGCCATCTCCGTTGTTGCTGAGAATGCGAAGACTACCGGCTTTTGTAATGCCTATGTCTACAAACCCGTCGTCATCGAAATCACCGAAGTTCATGCCGTTTTTTGCGTTGGCATACACTTCGGTATCGTTTGTAAATGACGAGATTGGTTGCAACGAAACACTCGATTCCGCCGTGTTGTATATAAGTTGATGTACAAATATTTCATCGTAGCCTGAAAGAATGAATTGTTCTTTTTCTTGATCATTGTTTATATCATGTATAGAAATAGAGCCATAGTTTGTAAGGCCAGTAATTTCATGGGAAGTCAGCCAATTACCGGCGTCATCGCGCTCTACCCATACTAAAGTGGTAGTAAATGGTCGTTGAAGTATGATGTCGGTAATCAAGTCATCATTCATATCTTTTTGTCCGATTACTTGCATACCACCTAGTCGTGATAGGGGTGTGAACAAATGAGGATTTCCATCCATTTGATTCTCGACGCGAATAATGCCGTTATACATCTGCCCGATTATTTCGTCGCGATTATCGTTTTCGATATCTAAAGTGATGAAATTGTACGGTTGTAATGAGAAACCATTGGCATCAAGTGGTTGCTCATTGTTGTTGAATTGATTGTCTAAAATTTCAGAATACACGAGGTCTCCGGTTTCGTTTTGTATGCTGATGAAAACGCCAACTCCCAATTCGATTAAATCTGCTCTTTGGTCATTGTTGA
>JBMOFW010000176.1:0-5942 GCA_049318685.1 Flavobacteriales bacterium | reverse complement strand
CGCTCTTTGATAACGGTGAGATGATGCTTCTGGTGACCAGCCAAAATGTACCCCATACTTCTGACATTCATGGGGTATTTCCAACACGTGCCAATTTGATTTAAATCTGTTTCATCAAAACTATTGAACATCGCAATGGTCGATTGGCGAACGATTTTCAATTCATCCAACACTTGGTCAATTGTTTTTCTACTCGCCCGCGCATTTCTCGCATATTCATCTTCATTATATCCGGGGGGCACATTCGGATCAAGGCGTGCAAAACTCAAGGTGCGATAACAAAACACCCGCTCTGTATCAATAATATGTTGAATAATATCCGGCAAAGTCCATTTCCCCTCAGCGTAGGTCCAATTTCCCAGGGCTCGCCATTCTGCTATAGGCAAATGATCCAAATCGAGTAAACTCTGTTCGAGCGCTTGAATCAACTCCAAGTCTTCAACTTGGTCAATATAGCGATCGAAATAGGAACCTTTGGTTAGCATATAGGAATGAGGAGTGAGGGGTGAGGGGTGAGGCGTGAGGGGTTAGTTGTTGTTTTTGATATCGACGCGGAGGGCGGCAATAACGTCTTTGCCCCGATTGATTAGGGTATCGAGTTGAGGTCCTAAGAGTGGTACATTGGCATCCAAGGCCGACTTTTCAATTTCAATCACCAATTCATGCAGATCGAAGACTCCAAACAATTTGAGATTTGGTTTCATGCGATGAGCAAATGCCTTGACCGCGGGATAATCCCCCTCATCAAATTTATCTTTAACAATACTTAAATCTTGCTCTAATTGGTCACAAAAAACGGTGGCGGTCATATAGACATTGGCCATGTTTCCGCTATACATATCAACGAGTTGAGAGAGATCAAAGGGTGGTATTGTGGTCATATTTCAGCAATTCAAATAAGTTAAACTGAGAATTCCAACGAAAATACATACAAACCAATTACACGTCGATTTTTAACACCGAATTTTATCCCCCCTATTTGCCTATTTTTGCCACAAAGCCCCCTTGGCATGTCCATTATTGCAAAAGACGTTGTAAAAGTATATGGCCAACAAAAAGCATTGGATTCAGTTTCTTTTGAAATTCCATCCGGTGGTGTAGTTGGTTTCCTTGGCCCCAATGGTGCGGGCAAAAGCACTATGATGAAAATCATTACGTGTTTCATCCCTCCCACTTCCGGTTCGGTTTCGGTATGCGGTCACGATGTGATGACCAATAGCATCGCAGTGCGCAAGATGATCGGCTACCTCCCCGAACACAATCCTCTTTACCTCGATATGTATGTCAAAGAATACTTGACGTTCATTGGTGAGATATACAAAGTGAAAAATGTGAAACAACGTGTGCAAGAGATGGTAGACATGGTCGGCCTTACTCCCGAAGCACATAAAAAAATCGAAGCCCTTTCAAAAGGTTACCGCCAACGTGTAGGTCTCGCTCAGGCCATGATTCATGATCCGCAAGTGCTCATCCTCGACGAGCCCACTAGCGGTCTTGACCCGAATCAATTGGTGGATATTCGTGCATTGATTAAAAAAATTGGTCAACAAAAAACCGTTATGCTCTCTACGCATATCATGCAAGAAGTAGAAGCCATTTGCGACCGAACCATCATAATTAACAAAGGCCTAATTGTTGCCGACCGCTCTACCGCCGATTTGCGTTCGAGTGCATCTGGAGAGGGGTATGAATTGATAGTGGAATTCAGCGGACCGATTAGTCGTTCGGTTTTGATGAAAGTCGCTGGTATTGGGCACGCTGAAGATACCGGAAATAACATTTGGAACATTAAAATCAATACAGCAGCTGACTTGCGTAAAGAAATTGCTGAAATCGTGCTCAAGGAAAATATTGCTGTGATTAGCATGACGAAGAAAGAGATGAAGATGGAAGAGATTTTCAAAGAATTGACCAAAACAAAATAGGGCCCTTCGACAAGCAAAGGAAAAATTTTAGAGAAACATGCAAGAAGCATCACTTTCAGGAGTACTACGAATTATTCTATATCTGATTATCGCCTCCGCGGTAATACGCTTGATCGCACGATTGGCTGTGCCTTATGTGGTTCAGAAGAGCCAAGAAAATATGCGCAAACAAGCGGAAGAATTTATGCGCCAACGCGAACCTCAGCGCCCGGAAGGTGAAGTACGTGTGCAACCCAACCAAAACAAGAACAAATCAAATCAAGCCGACGGTGAATACGTCGACTACGTTGAGATCAAAGATTAAACCTCTATGAAAAACCTGCTCATCAAAGCCATTCCCCACGCGGTAGCCATCGTCTTGTTTGCGATTCTATCTGCCATGTATTTTTCTCCAATATTGGACGGATACAATTTGCGTCAAGGCGATATCAACCAACACAAAGGGATGTCGAAAGAAATTTCTGACTACCGCTTGCTGAATGGAAGCGAGCCGCTCTGGACCGACTCCATGTTTGGTGGCATGCCGGCCTATCAAATTTCTGTGGTGCATAGCAATAATTTATTGCTCAAAGTAGATCAAATCATCAAGCTTGGATTGCCCGGCCCTATTGGTATTCTTTTCATGAGTATGTTGGGCTTTTACATATTTGCGCTTTGCCTTCGCATCAATCCGTGGTTAGGCATTATTGGTGGTATCGCCTTTGGATTTGCTACAATCAATATTCTTTACCTTGGAGCAGGTCACGTATCCAAAGTAAACACCATCGCCTATATGGCGCCAGCCTTAGGCGGGTTAATTCTCACACTTCGCGGCCGACTCATCCTTGGAACAGCCGTATTCGCGCTATTCTTTGGTCTGAACGTTTCTGCAAACCACTTGCAGATTACCTACTATCTCGCCATTATGATGGCCGCTGTAGGTTTAGCTGAAGGTATTCGCTTAATTATTGAAAAACAATTTGTTTATCTCGCGAAAGCTGCGGGACTTTTAGTCCTTGGGTTGTTACTCGCAGTATTGCCATCAATGAGCAATTTGATGACTACCTATGAGTACAGTAAGTTTACCACACGTGGTGGAAGCGAACTCACCATCAATCCGGATGGCACTCCCATCGATGCATCTGAGTCAAAAGGCTTGAATACCGATTATATTCTCGATTACAATTTTGGTAGTGGCGAACAATGGTCGCTCATCATTCCCAACGCAAAGGGCGGTGAAAGTGGTGCCATAGGCAACAACAAAGAATTGATGACATCGGTACCCAAACAGTTCAAAGAACAAATTGGTGGAAGCAATCAATATTGGGGAGAGCAACGCTACACTGGTGGCGCATTTTATTTTGGTGCGGCCATCATGTTCTTGTTTGTTTTGGGATTGATCTTTTTGAAAGACACGTTAAAATGGCCATTCCTGCTATTGACCATAATCGCACTCGCGCTGTGTACCAATAATCCGGGTGGATTGAATGGATTTTTCATTGAAAAATTCCCGATGTATTCCAAGTTTCGCGATTCGAAAATGATTCTGACGATGATTCAAGTGATGGCACCGGCAATCGCCTTGCTCTTTATGGACAAAGTAATTCAAGGAGAAGGACTTTGGGGTGTGAAAAAACACTGGTTGATTGGAACAGGAGCCTTGATCTTGGTAGGTATTGTATTGGCTGTATCACCAACTATTACAGGACCTCTGATGAGTTCATCCGAATTGGCACAATTTGCAGAAATCGAGAATGACTCGCGCGTTCCGGCAGAGCAATTGGCTGCCTACGACGAGTTCAAAACATCATTAATGGATGTGCGCGCCTCAATTTATAAAACCGATGCTACGCGCTCTTTGATGATCTTCTTTGCCGTTGCAGCTATTGTTGTCATTGGATTTTTCAAAAAAGTTCCTGGTATTGCCCTGATTGGTGTGTTGGCCATCGTGGTCGCTGCAGATCAAATGACCGTTTGCCAACGCTATCTGAATCAAGATCAAGTCAAAGGCCAATATCTAAGTTATGTTAAGCCTGGAGAAGGAATAGTACCACGCCCCGCCGATGTTGCAGACAAAGCTATTTTCGAAACAGAAAAAATCAACGTTGCAGAATTCGATGCTAAAAAAGCCAAGTTGCTAGCAGCCATGAAGACGAGTCACTTGTATGAAAATGCTAAATCCAAAGAACAAATGGATCAAGTGGCTTCTTTCGGAACATTGAACTTAAATACACAATACCGTGTAGCCACATTGGGAGATCCATTTAACGATGCTATCACCAGTTATTATCACAAAAGCATTGGCGGATATCATGGTGCCAAATTGAAACGCTACCAAGATTTGATTAGTTTTCATCTGGGTAAAGAGCTTCAATTTATTCAAGACACATTGAAATCATTCGCAGATGTCACGCAGTTGGCCAACGTCCCTGCGTTGAACATGCTCAACACCAAATATCTTATTTATAATCCTGCAGCAGAACCTATTCCCAATCCGTATGCTTGCGGTCCAGCTTGGTTTGTTTCAGAAATTCAACAAGTCAATTCAGCGGATGAAGAAATTACGGCCATCAACGGACTCGATCCAAAAAAGAAAGCGATTGTTTCTAAAGAATTTGCTTTTGTAAAAAATGCTGGAGGTATCGACTCTACGGCTACGGTTTCGTTGACCGAATATGCAACAAATCGTTTGGTGTATCAAACCAAAAACAGCGTTGACGCTCCCGTTATTTTCTCTGAAATTTATTATCCCGCAGGATGGAAAGTAACCATTGATGGGCAGCCCGCTGAAGCGTTCCGTGCAAACTACATATTGCGCGGTGTGATGGTTCCGGCAGGTGAGCATAAAATAGAATGGAATTTCGAACCAGAAACATTTACCAAAGGCAGCAGTTATGCTATGATGGGTAGCATCGGCTTGTTGGTTCTCGTGTTGGCTAGCTTGGCTATTTCATTCAAACAAAAAAAATAATTCATATGCTCGACCTTCCGCTTTCGCTCACGGTGTTTTTTGTAATTACCACTATCCTTTTTTATGTTGGATTCTTGATGTCCACATTGCATGGAAATGAGCGAACGAAGCGTCGAACACACATGATTGCCTTGTTGATGATGGCGTGGTTGATTTTTCAATCCACTTTGGCCTTGAACAGATGGTACATGGATCGTGAAGCGATTCCACCTCATTTGTTTTTTCCTTTAATCACGGCAATCGCATTTATGTGTTTGGCCTTATTTACAGGTCGCGGCAAACGTTTTGTATCTGGAATGAACCCGAAAACGCTCACTTGGCTTCACTTGGTGCGCTTGCCGGTAGAAATTGCCTTGTATTGGTTGGCTTTTTTCAAGCAAGTGCCATGGAGCATGACGATGTACGGACACAATTTCGACATCGTCTTTGGCATCACGGCTCCAATCATGGCGTATTTGGTTTTCAATCGAAAAATAGTGTCGATGAAAATTTTCCAAATCTGGAATGCACTTGGATTGATATCGTTGCTTGTAATTGTAATTACCGCCATTGGCGCTTTACCCAACTTCAGTTGGTGGGATGCGAGTCGACCAAACTATGCGGTGACGCACTTCCCGTTTGTTTGGCTTCCCGCCTTTATCGTTCCGATTGTCATGTTTTCACACCTCGCCTTTCTCTTGAAGAGGACTGGAGTGAGGAATCTCAATTCTCAACACTAATCCCTCTCCACTCTATTCATTTTCATTCTCATTGTGATTCTCATTCTAAAAAAATACTGCGGTTTAGATCTTCGTCCTTCAGTATCAGAATAAGCTAAGAATCAAGCAAAAATTATCACTGGTCTTAAATTTGAAACAGCGTCGTCTACTAAGCGTTTTTTCAGAATCACAATCAGAAACAGAAACAGAATGAATAGAGAAATCAGGAGTGAGGAGTGAGGAATCTCAATTCTCAACACTAATCCCTCTCCACTCTATTCATTCTCATTCTCATTGTGATTCTCATTCTAAAAAAATACTGCGGTTTAGATCTTCGTCCTTCAGTATCAGAATAAGCTAAGAATCAAG
>JBMOFW010000175.1:0-6003 GCA_049318685.1 Flavobacteriales bacterium | reverse complement strand
GTTTGGTGGCTGATGGCCAATTATGGTGTCATCACCATCGGCGAACTTTTCTTGAGTCCGATGGGTCTATCGCTTGTATCGAAGCTTAGCCCCGTATCGATCACTTCTCTGATGATGGGTGGATGGTTTTTGGCTACCTCCATTGGGAATAAATTGAGTGGCGTTTTGGCCAGTATGTGGGATAGTTATGATAACAAGGCGAATTTCTTTTGGATCAACTTTATGTTGCTCCTAGGTGCGGCTGCATTAATGTTTATGTTATTGCGCCGCTTAAACAAAGCCATGCAAGAAAAAGGTGTTTATTAATTAGAGAATATAACTATGAGTCAAGTTTTGGACTATGAAGAAAATGCACAAAATCCGGCCATAGATCCGGAATTGGCAAAAATTCAAGATTTCAGCGGCAAATACCCAAAACAGTTGTGGTATTTATTTTTCTCTGAAATGTGGGAGCGTTTTAGCTTCTACGGCATGCGAGGAATGCTCACCTTCTTCATGGTGAATCAACTTTTCTTGGATGAAAAAGCGGCAAACCTACAGTACGGTGCTACTCAAGCATGGGTATACGCATTCACCTTTATTGGTGGTCTTTTCGCTGATAAAATTCTTGGCTTTAGAAAATCACTTTTCTGGGGAGGTTTATTGATGATTGTAGGAAGTGTTATCCTTGCTGTTAATCCAAGAGATTTCTTTTTCTTAGGTATTGCTTTCAATATTATTGGAACCGGTTTTTTCAAGCCGAATATTTCGAGCATGGTTGGTCAATTGTATCGCAATGGCGATGCACGCCGCGATGCCGGTTTTTCTCTTTTCTATGCAGGTATCAACTTAGGTGCTTTCCTTGGTGGATACTTCTGTATTGCCATCGGTAAAGGTGATTTCATGGGATCTATAATCGCTGAAGGCCTACGTTGGAACGTTGCCTTTGGTTTGGCAGCAGTAGTCATGACTATTAGCTTGATCACATTTGTTTACACACAACGTTCAATGGGTCCCATCGGACTTTCTCCGTTAGCATCTAAACCTAAAAGCAATTGGAAAGAATACGCAGTGTATATCGGAGGTCTTGCCGCTATTCCCATTATCATGAAAATGGTGGCCAATACGCAGTACACGGATTATTTTATGTATTTCATTGGTCCATTCAGCTTGGTTTATCTGGCCTTTGAATGTTCTAAGAACACCGCCCAGGAAAACATGAAAATATTTGCAGCACTCTTGTTCATCGCATTTTCAGTAGTGTTTTGGGCCATTTTCGAGCAGGCAGGAGGATCTTTAAGTTTGTTTGCAGCAGAACACCTCAACAATAGTTTATTCGGCGTTATTGAGCTTGATCCAAATGGAGTCAACAATGCAGCAAATTCATTATTTGTTATCGCGTTTGCCGCACTCATTGGTATCATTTGGGTATGGCTCGCTAAACGCAAATCTGAGCCAAATTCAGTAGTGAAATTTGGTTTAGGTTTCTTATTTCTTGGAGCTGGATATTTTATTTTCTTCTCTGGACGATTCTTTGCCGATCCTATGGGCAAATCGTCTTTAGAAATATTTACGCTCGCTTATTTTGCAGTAACGCTCGGAGAATTATTCCTGTCGCCAATTGGTCTTTCGTTAATGACAAAATTGGCTCCGGCGCGATTGCAAGGTTTTATGATGGGGATGTGGTTTTTGGCTAGTGCATACGGTCAATATGTTGCCGGTCTTTTCGGAGCAAGCATCTCTCCTAACAAGGAAGCGACACCAGTACAAAAATTAGAAATTTACACACAAGGGTATTATGATTTCGCTTGGTACGCTATTGCCGCAGGCGTATTATTGATTATCATTTCACCTTTGGTCAGAAAATTGATGTTGGACGTTAAATAATATTTTCATGAAAAAATACCACTACTTTTTGGGAGCATTGATACTGGGCGTGGTGCTCATGTCATTCATCTCTACCCCCACTTCCACGACATCATCTGATGGTGGCATTCATTGGATGACCATCGAAGAAGCGATGGCGGCATCGGCCAAAGAACCCCGCAAAATCATGATCGACGTGTACACCAAATGGTGCGGTCCATGTAAAATGATGTCTCAAAATACCTTCACCGATTCAAGCGTGGTGGATTACATGAATAAAAACTACTACTGTGTGAAATTTGATGCTGAATCGGCCGACTCCGTAGTATTCCAAGGCAAAACATACAAGAATCCAGGGTATGATCCGACCAAAACAGGACGCAACGCTGTTCACGAATTCTCGCGCTACCTTCAAGTTTCGGCGTATCCTACATTGATTTTCATGGATGAAAAAGGCGGATATATTGGTCCTGTGGTTGGATATAAAACTCCAGCTGATCTTGAGCTTTTCGTGAAATTTTTCGCAGCCAATATGCACCTGACCGTTCAGACACAAGAGCAATGGAATGCGTACGTGCAAGGATTCAAAGCAACTTGGAAAAAGTAATATAGGAATGAGGAGTGAGGAATGAGGGAATTGGTATGAAGAAAATGAATATTTACGACGCATTGAAAGATGCACCGATGGATGACTACGCCGGGATTAAGATTGTGAAATTGACCGGTGATGCAAGTCTTTCCGTATATGTTGCCGACATTGCTCCACATACAAAGCTCACCCCTCACTATCACAAAGAAGGCATTGACGCCTACCAAATTCTAAAAGGCACTGGTACTATGAAAACAGCTCCTTTCATTGAAGGAGACATTCATTGGACCGAAACCTTTACCGCAAATGAGGGCGATTGCTTTCATATAGCCTCAGGTATAGTACATCAAATCCTCAATGAAACTGACGAAACCTTGATTTTGGTCTTCACCTGCCCTGAATCACACGTAAGCACTGATCGACACTTCGTAGAAATGAGGAGTGAAGTGTAAGGAATGAGGAGTGAGGGAATAAAAAAAGCCCCTTTCGGGGCTTTTTATTTATCTGATAATTGGATTATCCGATCAATGCTTCCATCTTTTCAGTGAGGACGTTCTTTGGAACTGCACCTACACTCTTGTCAACTACCTGTCCGCCTTTAAGGAAGATAATAGTTGGAATGTTGCGAATACCGAATTTCGCGCTGATATCCGGATTCTCATCTACATTCACCTTACCTACGATTGCTTTCCCATCGTAATCGTTAGACATTTCTTCAACGATTGGGGTTACCATGCGACATGGACCACACCATTCTGCCCAAAAATCGATCATTACGGGCTTGTCGGTGCTTAAAGCAACATCAGCAAAGTTTGAATCAGTGATTTCTACTGCCATGATTTTATTATTTGTAAAAAGTTTGTTTATCAAATTCCTATTGCCAACAACCACACCATATTAAAAGTTCGGACGAATTGGCATTTTCCCCTGAGGGACTGCAAATGTAGAAAAAAATATCGAATGCAATCGACTTACCTTTGACCCAACCACCCCACTTTTTAACGCAATTTGGATCATTTGGCGTATTCAAATCATTGAATGACAGTCCCAAAGTGCAAAACCCCGGTCGCGATGAGTACAGTAGAAAGCCTTAGTGAGATTAAAAAAGAACTGAAAACACGCAGTCAAGCGGAGTTAATGGAATTGCTTGTTCGCATTTCTAGATATAGAAAAGAAAACAAAGAACTCCTATCTTATTTGCTGTTCGAAAGCCATGACAAATTCTCATTTATTGAAAAAGTCAAGGCGGAGATGAACGAACAATTTGACATGATTGGTAATTTTCAAGTCTATTATTTGAAAAAATCATTGCGCAAGATTTTGCGTTTTGCTCAAAAAAACATCAAATACAGCGGCGACAAAGAAGTTGAAATGGAAGTACTTATCCATTTTTGTCAACGTTTTCAATCATTACAAATCAAAGGCACTCACAATCAAGTGCTATTGAATATCTACGATCGGCAACTCATCAAACTGCACAAAACGTTGTCGACACTGCATGAGGATTTGCAATACGACTATCAATTACAAATGCAATCGTTGTAACGAATCATTCGGTGAGGCATCCTGTATATTTGCCCCATGTACCCAACGATATATCACGCATTGCTTGACCTTTTTGGTCTGGATTGGTCATGGACTAAGCTGCTCAACAGTTTCGGTTTTTTTGTCGCTTTGGCTTTTGTAGCAGCTAATTACACGCTCACCCTAGAACTCAAGCGCAAAGAAAAAGAAGGCCTACTCAAAGGGGAAAAGCGCAAACAAATCATCGGTAAAGCACCGGAATGGTCTGATATTTTTACCAATGCATTGATCGGCTTTATCATCGGATGGAAGTTCATCTATTTGATGGTCAATAGCACACGTTTATTTGCTGAAGGCACTCCACAACGTCATATCTTTTCAATGGAGGGATATTGGATGGTGGGTATATTGGTTGGTGGTGCCTTCGGTGTATGGCGATGGTGGGAATACAAAAAGCAACAATTGCCTCAACCAAAAGAAGAAATCATTGACTTTCATGTGTATGAATATACAGGCCAAATCACGTTTATTGCCGCGGTAGCCGGTATAGTTGGCGCCAAACTTTTCCATTTATTCGAGAACCCAAAAGAATTCATGGAGTTCTTTTCTCATCCTGATTTGGAGAGTTTTCTAAGTGGGCTAACTGTATTTGGAGGGCTCATTGTTGGCGCCATTGCCGTATTATTTTTTGCACACCGCAAGGGCATTCCTTTTTTGCACCTTACAGACTCTGCCACCCCAGGCATTCTGTTGGCCTACGGAGTTGGACGCATTGGTTGCCAAGTGAGTGGAGATGGCGATTGGGGCATTGTCAACACTCATCCCAAGCCTCAATGGCTTTCTTTTCTTCCAGATTGGGTATGGGCATACGACTATCCAAACAATGTTAATGGTATTGGGGTTCCGATTACAGATCCTGGGGTACCTTGCTGGGAGGGATATTGCACTCATCTCGACCCAATGGTGTATCCCACACCTTTATATGAAACTACCATGGCAGTTATTCTTTTCGGTATATTGTGGTATTTGAGAAAACGCATCAAGGTTGCTGGTATCATCACAGCATTGTATTTACTGTTTAATGGCGTCGAACGCTTTTTGATCGAATCGATTCGTGTAAATAATAAATTTGATTTATTGGGCATTAAAGCGACACAAGCACAAGTCATCGCTGTGTGCTTTGTTATCGCAGGAGCTTTTATGCTTTGGTGGTTGATGAGAAGAGAAAAAATGAAGGTTGGTTCTTAGCAGTTTATCGCTTTTCTGTAAGAAAATCGAAAAAAAATTTGTCAGATCACCGAATAGCTCTATTTTTGCAACCGCTTTCGAAGGAAAGTCAAACGGTCCGGTAGTTCAGTTGGTTAGAATACATGCCTGTCATCTCGCTAGAAGCGAGACGGGTTCGAGCCAAGTAAATTACAAGATGAAGCGAAAATATTGGTCCGGTAGTTCAGTTGGTTAGAATACATGCCTGTCATCTCGCTAGAAGCGAGACGGGTTCGAGCCAAGTAAATTACAAGATGAAGCGAAAATATTGGTCCGGTAGTTCAGTTGGTTAGAATACATGCCTGTCACGCATGGGGTCGCGGGTTCGAGTCCCGTCCGGACCGCCAACTAAAAAAAGCCTTTCAATTTGAAAGGCTTTTTTGTGCATCATAATTTGGAGTGTCAACCATGATTTATTAAAAAAATAATTTCATGGAAAACTATTTCGTCTACATTCTAAGATCAGAATCTACAGGTGTTTTATACAAAGGCTTTACTACTTGTATTGAGCGACGACTTTTCGAACATAACAATGGAATGACAAGATATTCCAGCTCTCACAGACCTTGGAGCTTAGTTTATTTGGAGAAATGCGACACAAAACGAGAGGCATTGATCATAGAGAGAAAACTCAAAAAGTGTAACCACAAATACCTAGAAACACTCATTCATTCTTCAAGAAACACAATTTGAATACATGCCTGTCATCTCGCCAAGGGCGAGACGGGTTCGAGTCCCGTCCGGACCGCCAACTAAAAAAAGCCTTTCAATTTGAAAGG